>NZ_JBQFYA010000005.1:0-261950 GCF_056541245.1 Ruegeria sp. AI3 | reverse complement strand
TTTCTTCTGAGGTGTTGCCCTTTCTAGCCAAGACCGTTTCAGGGAACATTTCCCGGTACCAGCGCGCAGACATGATCCGACGACAATCTTCGGAATGTTTGCGCGCCAGATCCAACCCATAGCTGGCAACGATGATCTTGGCGCTGGGGTTGTGACCGAGAAGATAAGCGACATATGCAACGGCCACGGTGACCGATTTCAGGCACCGGGGCGGAATGTTGATAATCAACCGCTTGTTCTCGCCGACGCGTACGTTGTCCAACTCATGGCACATAGCACGCACATGCCAGGCCGGATCAAAGCCGCGGTCAACCCCCTGGTGCAGCGTGCCAAACACACGCCACACGAAGGGAAAGAAATTGTCCCGGCAAACCTCGCGAGCGGCTTGCACGACGATTTTTGGATCAGGAGTCGTCATCTTCCGCCTCCTCGTTTGCCAGATCACCGTCACCGTCCAGTTGGCTGGAAAAGAAATCCCGGAGGATGTCGTAGTCGACAGCGTCCGGCTCAACCGCACGGACGCTTTCTTGCGCGTCCAATTCACTTGCGTTGAACAGATCTGTGTCCAGCTTAAGCAGCGCCATCAACAATTTCGTGTCGCCCTTCAACGCGCCTGCTGTGAACCGCTTGGCAATTGCCTCAGCCTTGGAAATCCGGATTTCGTAGCTGCCTTCGCGAACCGTAATCTTGGTTTCCAATTCGCGTTTCAAGCTGGCATTCACCCCTTTGGCACCTTTCGGCCGCCCTTTCGGATTGCCAGAGCGGCCTTTCTTGAACCGGGTCGCTTTGGGCGGCTTGCCGTAACCCACCTCGTAGTCTTTCGTATCGTCAGACATGATCCGCCTCCAGCTCTGAAGTGGCATCGGTTGCCGCAGAATGCGCATCGAACGTCTGGCCGGTCACCGCGTGCACGGCGTTCTCACCAGTCATCTCCTGCCAACGGCGGATGGCGACATCGACATAGGCCGGGTCGAGCTCAATGAGCCGCGCCCGGCGCCCGGTTTTCTCTGCTGCCAGCAAGGTCGCCCCGGACCCGCCAAAGGCGTCCAGCACGACATCGCCGCGGTGGCTCACATCCATGATGGCATCCGCCACCAAAGCTGTCGGCTTCACCGTTGGATGATCCGCGAGATCCGCCTCGCGCCCTGCCCCAAAGCTGTTCACACCGGCGTAATCCCAGACGTTGGTCCGGTTGCGCCCGTGTTTGCCCAGCTCGACGTTGTTGATGTGCGGCGCACCAGGCTTCTTGAAAATGCAAATCAGCTCATGCTTTGAGCGATAAAGGCTGCCCATGCCTCCGTTCGTCTTGTTCCAGACGCAGAGATTGATGAGGTCCAATCCAGCTGCTTTGCCCGCCGTAATCAGTTCTTCGATATGACGCCAATCCATGCAGATCATCGCGATGCCTCCGTCCGGCAGGCAGTCAAACAAACGATTAATCACGCTTGTGAGAAAGCCACGGAATTCGCTGTCCGACATTTCTCCTGACGCCATGGCAAACTCGCGGTGTTCGGCGCTATTGCCGGACCGCACATGCCCATTGACCGGCACGTTGTAAGGCGGATCGGAGAAGACTATCTGCGGGGTCTCGCCTTCCAGCAAGGTGTCGTAGCTCTGGGCTTGAAGGGCGTCCCCGCAGAAAATGCGATGATCTCCGAGAACCCAGAGGTCGCCCGGCTCCGTGACTACGGGTGCCGCAGGGTCCGGCGTCTCAACAGTTTCCGCTACAGATTCCGTCACCTCACCGACGCTGTCGATAATGATGTCGATCTCCGGTGTTTCGAACCCTGTGATGTCCAGATCAAAGTTCAACTCGCCATCAAGGCTGAGGTCCATCAGCTCGGCAAATTCGATCTGCAACGCCGCTTCATTCCAGTCCGACAATTCCGCCAGCTTATTGTCCGCAATGCGCAGAGCGCGCACTTCCGCTTCTGACAAATGATCCGCGACAAAAGTCGGCACGGACATCAACCCCAGGGCCTTGGCGGCTTCATAGCGGCCATGACCCGCGATGATTGTGCCCGAACCATCCAACAGGATCGGAGTGACAAAGCCAAACTGGGCCACCGATGCTTTCAGTTTGTCGACATTCTTGGCCGCGTGCACGCGGTTGTTGTTGGCGTAGGGCTTGATCTGGCTGATCTGGGATTGGATAACTTTTTCGGCCATCCAGATAGGCGTATTGGACGCCCGAACGTCGCTGTGTGTGTTTTTGGCAGGCATAACCGCCTCCTTTTGCGTGACGCCGCGCGGACGTCGAGATGGAGGGATCGCGCTGGAAAATCGGAGAGAGCACAAATCGCAACTCCCCGGACCAATTGATCCGAGACGTTGCTCCTTTGAATGCTCTCTGCGGAAACCTGTGTTTCCAATGAGTGCTGCCTGCGGGAGCAGTTTCCCGCCCTGATAGTCCGGGCGATTAGGTCGAATGTAGGTGCCATCAATACGAGACGCAACCCCCCAAACTAAAAGTAACCAATTAAGATTGTTGACGAATAATCGGGGGTACGGCAGCGACGCCCCTCAAAACACACGCCTCCAGTAATCGTTTCAGAAAGAGCTGGACTGTTGCCGTCAACCACGCATCACTGAACCCACGCCCGAGCCATTCGGGCGCTCCTCGGTACCGGGGTTCGGCATCTCGCTGACCCAAGATCAGAGGAGACAGTTAATGTCCAAACGGAAGCAAACCAAAATTGACAAGGTTCAAGCTTTGTTGCGTCGCCCGAGCGGCGCCAGCCTTGAGGCGCTCTGCAAAGCAACGGGGTGGCAGCCTCATTCGGTCCGAGCGGCTCTAAGCGGCCTGCGGAAAAAAGGCGTCACAATTGAAAGGCGGGCATCCGACAAACCAAATGGAGCATCCACATATCATCTGGCGGCGGGAACTGGAGAAGTGTCATGACCAAGACGAGCGATGTTGCCGATCTCGCCGCCATGGGTCGATCGGATCTGGTCACGCTTTGGCAGCAACTGTTTGATCAGCCCGCCCCTGCCATGCTCAGCCAACCCTTCCTGCGCCGTTTTATCGCCTTTGAGATGCAGTCCCGCCGTCATGGCGGGCTACCCCGGCAGGTCAAAGCAACGCTGGAAAAGGGTTCCGAGAAAAAACCCCGGCCAGCCTGCCCTGCTCTTAAACCCGGCGGGCGCCTTCTGCGCGAGTGGAATAGCGTGACCCATGTGGTCGACGTTACAGAAGACGGCTTCACTTGGAACGGTCGGTCCTATCGCTCACTCTCGGCCATCGCCCGAAAAATTACCGGCGCGCATTGGTCAGGGCCGCGTTTCTTCGGGCTCTCCGGAAAGATCGCTAAATGAGCCCGCGCCGTAAAATCCGATGCGCCATCTATACGCGCAAGTCGTCAGAGGATGGGTTGGACCAGGACTTCAATTCACTAGATGCGCAATATGAAGCCTGCGCGGCCTATGTCGCCAGCCAGCGACATGAAGGCTGGACCCTACTGCCCGGGCGCTACGATGACGGTGGCCTGTCGGGCGGCACCCTAGAGCGCCCCGCCCTTCAGCGCCTTCTTGAAGAGATCGATGCCGGGCGTATTGACATGGTGGTGGTCTACAAGATTGACCGGCTGACCCGGTCGCTTGCCGACTTCTCGCAGCTGGTCGAACGGCTGGAAAAGGCGAACTGTTCTTTTGTGTCCGTCACACAAGCATTCAATACCTCCTCATCCATGGGTCGGTTGACTCTGAATGTGCTGTTGTCCTTTGCTCAGTTTGAACGGGAAGTCACCGCCGAACGTATTCGCGACAAGATTGCAGCGTCGAAGAAGAAGGGGCTTTGGATGGGTGGCAACCTGCCTCTGGGCTATGATCGCCACCCCGATCCGAAGGCAAGAACGCTGGTGGTGAATGAAGAGGAGGCCAGAACGGTCCGGCATCTCTTTGGGCTTTATGACGAGCTTGGTTGCCTGCGCAAAGTAGAAGAACGGGCAAAGGCAGAAGACCTGCGGTCAAAACGGGTTGTTCGGACAGATGGCAGTGTGAAGGGGGATTGTCCGCTGTCACGGGGTCAAATCTATTACCTGCTGCGCAATCCGGTCTATCTCGGAAAAATCCGCCACAAGGATAAGATCTGGGACGGACAACATCCGGCGATCATCGATCAGGACATCTGGGACCGGGTGCAGGAAAAAATGCGACAGGCCTCCAACCGCTCGCGGGCACGCGGCGACTCCGATGCGCGCCAACACTCCACTGACCCCGGGGCCTGGCTCACCGGTCTGCTGTATGACGAAACTGGTGATCGGTTGACGCCGACTCACACCACGCGCAAAGGCCGACGGTTGCGCTACTATATCTCCAATCGACTGATCTCAGGCGGCAAGGATATCTCTGGCTGGCGACTGCCCGGCCCTGCGCTGGAAAACGCGGTCATTGATGTCATCGTCAGACATTTGCAAGACGCCGCCGCGGCGCACCAAGTACTGGCGCAGCCGGAGGCCGGGTCAGCCGAGGCAGTTCAGACTTCAGTTGCGGATTTAGTAACCCGGCTTCTAGGCCATGGCTGTCAGATCGGCGCTGCTCTTCTGGCCAAAGGCAAACTTGCACGAGGTCAGATCGACCTCGAATTTAACCCTAAAACTCTGGCAAGCGCACTTGGCATCGCGGCCGATCATCTGCACCCGGATCTCACCGACATCACCACATCTTTCGATCTGCGCCGCCGCGGCGTCGAGGCCAAGGTCATCGCCGGAGACATGGCACCCCAACCTGATCCCCACCTCCGGTCCATGCTGATCCGCGCGCATGGCTGGGCCCGTGATCTGAAGGCCGGAGTTCAACTGATGGAGATTGCCCGCCGCGAAAGCGTCCCTGACGCCTTCATCCGCACCCGTGCTCAGCTCGCCTTTCTCTCACCAAAGATTCAAACGGCGATTCTCGACGGGACCCAGCCGCCCGAACTCACACTCAAGCGTCTGGTCAGCAAGACCCACCCACTTGATTGGTCCGAACAGGAACGCCTGTTCGGCTTTTGATAGCTCCAGATCCTGCTTCCCTGATACAGGTTTCGCCCTCCCTGATCCGTCGGCACAATTCCCTGTTCCCACGAGAAAATTCCCTGTTCCACCTTTTAGGGAATTTGCAGCATTAACCTCTGAAAAACATACAGTTCTGATAAGAGAAATGACGGAAGTCAGTCCCGGTTTGCGAAAATTCCCTGTAAATTGCAGGTTATCAGGGAAATCCAGCCCAAAGCGACCCCGCTAAAATGCGACACTGAGACTGGCGCCTGAATTGTCCTCTGAATGTACGGTTTGCTTCGTCTCTGATTGAAAGCGCATGCGCCAACGCGCGGGAATTGCGTAACAATTCCGGATCAGAAAATACAACTGAAGTGAGACAGGTATGAGTGGCGGGGAGACAGGGATTCGAACCCTGGGGACGCTCTCACGCCCAACGGTTTTCAAGACCGCCGCATTCGACCACTCTGCCACCTCCCCGTCGAAAGCAGGGTCTAAGGCCAACTGAAATCAGAGGCAAGTCGAAATCGGGAAATCTTGCCGAAGCCCAAGCAGCGGACTTTCCATAGAACCATACCCACGTTATGATCTGCATGAAAGACCGCAGCAGACCGGCGCGAAGAACCGGCAGGCTGACGGTGGGGCTCGGGGAACGAGGCCCCTTCAGGCAAGGGATGACAAAATGAAGCGAGCGACTGAGATCCGCCTAGGGCCAAAACGGCTGGCGTACTTGGCTTTAGCCTTGGTGGTGTTGTCGGGTTGCGAGGAAACGCTGGCAACCGCAGAAAAACCCGACGAAAACACGAGCAAGAACGAACTTTTCCCGCAATCCTCCGGCGACACGCAGCGCGATGTCGAAGCACCGGACGTGTTCCAATTGACCGAGGCCGGATTGTGGGACGGCCGCCCATCGCTGGGCGGGATCTGGGTGGCCCACCCTGATGTGACTCAGCCCGAGCGGGTGATCATCAAAAACGCCTCGAACAACAAATCCGTAACTGGCGCTTTGTTCCGGCGTGAACGCAACTTGCCCGGTCCCGCCTTGCAGGTATCATCTGCAGCGGCGGAGCAATTGGGTATCCTTGCTGGCGCGCCGACCAAGATCAACGTGGTGGCCTTGCGGCGCGAAGCCATCGAGGTCGCGCCCGAGCCCGAGCCCGAGGTCACTGAGGCCGAGACCGCCCCGGAAGCAAGCACCGAAACTGCCGCCAATGACGTGGCCGAGGTTGATGCATCCGAGGCCACCTCAGAGACGGAAAAGCCGGCCAAGCGCAAATGGTGGCAGAAGAAAGCCCCCGCCGCAGCGGCGACTGCTGGCGTTGTGGGCGCAGCCGCTGTTGCCTCGGACGCAGCCGAGGATGGGGCCGTAGCTGCCGTAGCTAGTGACGTGGCCGAAGTTGATGCGCCCGAAGCCACCTCCGAGACGGAAAAACCGGCCAAGCGCAAATGGTGGCAGAAGAAAGAGCCCGCCGCAGCGGCGACCGCAGGCGCTGTAGGCGCAGCCGCTGTTGCCTCGGACGCAGCCGTGGATGGGGCCGAGGCCGCCGTCGAGGCCACCGCAGAGGTATCGGCGGCCAGCACGGCTCCGGCTTTGACCGATGCGCCAGTGGTTGCGCCCGCCGAAAAACCGGCCAAGCGCAAGTGGTGGCAGAAAAAAGATCCCAATGCGATCACCGAAACTACGCTTGACCCGATCGAAGGGGCCGCAGCCGCTATCGACGCCGCAGAGCCGACGCTTGTCGCCACGACGGCCGCCACGACATCTTCTCTTTCGAAACCCTTTGTTCAGGTTGGTACGTTTGGTGTTCAGTCCAATGCCGACAGCGCCGCCGCCAAGATCCGCAGAAATGGCATGTCGGCCGAGGTGCGAGAGTTGAAGACCGAAGACAACACCGTCTGGCGCGTGCTGGTCGGACCCGCCGCCACCCGCGCCGAGCGCAAGGCCATCCAGAACGACGTGAAAGATCTGGGCTTTGGCGACGCGTTCACCGTGGCCAACTGAGAACAGGAGGCACCTTATGCTATCCGCATTGCGAACATCCGTTTTCACCCTCGGGATGGCTGTTCTGGCCCTGCCCGCCCACGCGTTCGACACCTCGGCGCGCGCGGCATATGTAATGGATCAGACCACAGGCACCGTGCTTCTTTCCAAAGACGCTGATCAGCCGCTTCCGCCCGCATCCATGTCCAAGCTCATGACGCTCTATGTCGCGTTCGAAGCCCTACGTGATGGGCGTTTGACGCTGCAGGAGACATTGCCTGTCTCGGAACATGCCATGAGCTATGGCGGCTCAACCATGTTCCTGAACACGCAGGACCGTGTGTCTGTCGAGGATCTGATACGGGGCATTATCGTACTGTCTGGCAATGACGCTTGCGTGGTGATCGCCGAGGCGCTCAGCCCCGATGGGACCGAGGCCGGATTTGCCCGCTATATGACCCAGCGCGCGCAGCAGATGGGGATGAACAACTCAAACTTTGCCAACTCCAACGGCTGGCCCGCTGCCGGGCATATGATGTCCGTGCATGATTTGGCCGTTCTCGCAGATAGGCTGATCACGGATTTCCCCGAATATTACCCTCTGTTCGCTGAAGAAGAATTCGAGTTTGACGGGCGCGCGCCTTCGAACAAGCGCAACCGCAACCCGCTGCTACGGCTGAACATTGGGGCCGACGGCCTGAAAACCGGCCACACGCAAGAGGCCGGCTACGGCCTTGTCGGATCGGCCAAACAAGGCGACCGCCGGGTGATCTTCGTTCTCACTGGCCTAGACAGTACCGCTCAGCGGGCAGAGGAGGCTGAGTCCGTGGTTAACTGGTCGTTTCGAAATTTTGTCGAGAGGACAGTTGCCACCGAAGAAGCGCCGATAGCCGAAGCCAAGCTGTGGATGGGTGAGAAAAAGACCGTGGGTCTGGTGCCCGACGGCGACCTGAATGTTTTGTTCCCGGTTCTGGGCACCCAGAATATCGAAGCCGAAGTTGTCTATGACGGCCCCATCAACGCACCTGTTGCCAAAGGTCAGCAACTGGCCGAGCTCGTTATCAAGCCCGAAGGCTTGCCCGAAATCCGCCGCCCTCTGTTCGCGGCCGAGGATGTCCCTCTAGGCGGCTTCATGGTGCGCATGATGACGGTCGGTGGCATTGTTCTGAAAGACGTTATTAATAACCCGCTGGAGTCGATGTGACGCAACGCGGGTTATTCCTGACCTTTGAAGGCATAGACGGATCAGGCAAATCAACTCAGGCCCGGATGCTGGCCGAGTCCCTCCGCAATGCGGGCCATCAGGTCGTTCTGACGCGTGAACCCGGCGGGTCACCGGGGGCCGAAGAAATCCGCCGCCTTGTACTCGAAGGCGACCCTGACCGATGGTCGGCGGAAACCGAGTTGTTGCTATTCACCGCAGCCCGCCGCGATCATTTAGAACGGACAATCGAACCGGCCCTCGCCGCGGGCCAGGTCGTGATCTGCGACCGCTTTGCCGATAGCACAAGGATGTATCAGGGCCTGTCCCGTGGAAACCTACGGGCGGTGGTCGATCAGCTCCATGACCTTATGATCGGTCGCGAGCCGGACATGACCCTTCTGATCGACATGGACCCGGACACAGGCCTGTCTCGTGCCAAGGGGCGACAGGGCACCGAGGAGCGGTTCGAAGATTTCGGCCCTGCCCTGCAAAAACAGATGCGCGCCGGGTTTCTGGCGCTGGCCGATGAGTTTTCCGACCGGTTTCGCGTCATCGATGGCAATCGCGACATGGACAGTGTCGCACAGGATGTGAGAGATATCGTCGAGGCAGCTTTGCGATAGACGATGAGCGACGACATCCCAACCCCAGATCAGGCGCCCGGAGCGCCGCATCCGCGTGAGACCGCGCAGCTGTTCGGGCAGGACACGGCCGAGCAAGCCTTTCTGAACGCCTACAACTCGGACCGGTTACACCATGGTTGGCTTCTGACCGGCCCGCGTGGGGTCGGCAAGGCCACGTTAGCATGGCGGATCGCGCGGTTTCTGCTCGCCACCCCTCCGGCGGATGACGGAGGGCTGTTCGGCGCGCCTCCGCCCCCACAAACGCTGGAGATCGACCCGGATCATCCGGTAACGCATCGCATATTTGCTGGCGCAGAACCGGGGCTGGCGGCGATCACCCGGTCGCTGAATGATCAGGGGCGTCTCCGGAATGAGATCGTGGTGGATGACATCCGCAAGCTGGGCAAGTTCTTCGGCCTGTCCTCGGCAGATGGCGGGCGGCGAGTGGTCATTGTGGACGCGGCTGATGAGATGAACGTCAGCGCCGCGAATGCCCTTCTGAAAATGCTTGAGGAGCCACCGGCGCGCACCACGTTACTGCTGATCTCGCACCAACCCTCTCGCCTGTTGCCCACCATCCGGTCTCGGTGCCGCACCTTGCGTCTCTCACCTCTGGGTCCTGAGGATATGCAGGCCGCTTTAGCGCAAACCGGGGCTGAGGTTCCCAGCCAAACCGATCACCTTGCCGCTCTGGCCGCCGGGTCGGTGGGCGATGCGGTTCGTCTGATCAATCTGGGCGGGCTTGAAATCTATGCCGAGTTGATCGCCATTCTGGGCACCTTGCCCCGAATGGACCGTCAGCGCGCCCTTAAGCTGGCCGAAGCCGCCGCCCAGCGCGGCGCAGCCGAACGTTTCGAGCTGTTGCTGACCCTGATCGACGTGGCACTATCTCGTCTGGCAATGACCGGCGCGACAGGCGCAGCCCCCTTACCGGAAGCCGCCCCCAACGAGGCGGAAACTCTGACCCGGCTTTCGGCCTCACCTCATCAGGCCCGCAACTGGGCCGAGGTGGCGGCAACGATCACCGCCCGAGTACGTCATGGTCAGGCGGTGAACCTTGACCCTGCCGCGTTGGTCCTAGATACGATGTTCAAGATACAAGAAACCTCCGGTCAGAGCAGATGAGCAACATCCCCCAGATCACCGATAGCCATTGCCATCTGGATTTCCCCGATTTCGAAGGGCAACTGGACCAGATCATCACCAATGCAGCCGAGGCCGGTGTGACCCGCATGGTCACTATCTGCACCCGCCTGCGCAATGAACCCAGCGTGCGCGCCATCGCCGAGGCTCATGCACCGATCTTCTATGCCGCCGGCACCCACCCGATGAGCGCGGCGGACGAGCCGATGGCCACGGTCGATGAACTGGTCGCATTGGCGCAGCACCCCAAATTCGTGGGCATCGGCGAGACCGGGTTGGACTATCACTACACCGCCGACAGCGCCGAGGTGCAAAAGCAATCCCTACGCATTCATATTGAGGCGGCCCAATGCACCGGCCTGCCTCTGATCATCCACGCCCGCGCAGCCGATGACGATATGGCGCGCATTCTGGCCGAGGAATACCGCAACGCGCCCTATTCCTGCGTGATGCACTGTTTTTCATCCTCGGCCGAGTTGGCAAAAGCTGCCCTTGACCTTGGGTTCTACCTGTCTATGTCCGGAATTGCCACTTTCCCCAAAAGTCAGGAGCTACGCGATATCTTCGCTATCGCCCCGGTAGACCGCATTCTGGTCGAAACCGACGCCCCTTATCTTGCCCCGCCCCCATACCGGGGCAAACGCAATGAACCCGCCTATACCGCTCACACTGCCCGCAAAGGGGCCGAGGTATTCGGCATGGATTACGCAGATTTCGCCGCCCAGACACAGGTAAACTTTGACCGCCTGTTCTCAAAAGCGGCACAGTATAAGGCCGCCGCATGACACAGCTGCGCTGCACCATTTTGGGCTGCGGGTCCTCGGGCGGCGTACCGCGCCTTGGTGGGCATTGGGGCGATTGCGACCCCGAGAACCCAAAAAATATCCGCCGCCGCTGCTCGATGCTGGTCGAAAGAGACGGGCCGGAGGGTACGACCTCGGTCCTGATCGACACCTCGCCGGATATGCGCAGCCAGCTTCTGGATACCGGAACCGGGCGGCTCGACGGGGTGGTCTATACTCATTCTCACGCCGATCACGTGCACGGCCTTGATGATCTGAGAATGATCGTCTTCAACATGAAGACCCGTGTTCCGGTCTGGGCGGATGGCGACACCCAGAATGCACTGCTGGGGCGCTTCGGATATGCGTTCATCCAGCCCGAGGGCTCTCCGTACCCACCGATTCTGGAGCTTAAATCTATTGACGGCCCGTTCGAGGTCGACGGCCCCGGAGGTCCGATCCCCCTGCGCCCGTTCCGCGTGAACCACGGATCAATCGACGCGCTAGGGTTTCGGATGGGCAAGCTAGCCTATCTGCCCGATGTCGCCGAAATCTATGACGATGCATGGGTTGAGATGGAAGGCCTGGATTGTCTGGTCATCGACGCCCTGCGCCGCGCGCCGCACCCTACCCATGCGCATCTGGAAAAAACGCTGGGGTGGATTGAGAAACTTCAGCCAAAGCGCGCCGTTCTGACCAATATGCATATCGACCTGGACTATGCGACGGTCGAGGCCGAAACCGCCGGCCATATCACCCCCGCCTTTGACGGGATGGTGATCGAGCAAGCGCTGTAAGGCCCTGCCTTTTGCGGCACACATATCGCCAAAACCGGGGGCGATATGCTTCAAAGCCTGATTGACGTCATCCTACCGGTCTTTCTGGTGATTGGCGCGGGCTATGCTGCGACCCGTTCGGGCTATTTCAAGGAGGTGCATGTCGACGGGTTGATGCGCTTCACGCAGGGCTTTGCTATTCCCTGCCTCTTGTTTCTCGCCATCGCCCATCTGGATCTCAGCGCTAGTTTCGACCCTCGACTTCTGGTCAGTTTCTATTCCGCAGCCGCACTTTGTTTTACTGCGGGGCTGTTTGGGGCACGGCTGATCTTTGGCCGTGATTGGGAAGACTGCGTCGCCATCGGCTTTTGCTGCCTGTTTTCGAACTCTGTCCTTCTGGGACTGCCCATTACCGAACGCGCCTATGGCCCAGAAAGCCTGACGGGCAACTACGCGATCATCGCCTTCCACTCACCGTTCTGCTACGGCGTTGGGATCACGGTTATGGAGATCGTGCGCAATCGCGGCCATGGTGGCACAAAAATGGTGCGCTCGGTTCTGTCTGCGATGTTCAAGAACGCGTTGATCCTTGGTATCGCGCTTGGCTTTGTCGTCAATCTGTCCGGGCTGGTCATTCCACAAGTGGTGGATGAGGCGCTGGAACTCGTGACTCGTGCCGCCTTGCCCGGCGCGTTGTTCGCGCTGGGTGGCGTGCTTGTGAAATACAAACCCGAAGGGGATCTGCGCACGATCGCCTATGTTTGCGGGATTTCTCTGATGTTGCACCCAAGCCTCGTGTGGCTGTTCGGAACATCCACAGGGCTGCCGCAAGACCTGTTCCGCTCCGGAGTGCTGAACGCAGCGATGGCGCCCGGTTTCAACGCTTATATTTTTGCCAACATGTACGGGCGCGCCAAGCGGGTCGCGGCCTCTTCAGTGCTGATCGGAACCGCCGCCTCGATCCTAACCGTCTGGCTTTGGCTGACACTTTTGGGCTAACACCCGCCTTGACATAGAGAACCGGCGACACACTTACCGCTCAAGAACAGGAGCCCGGAATGCCGCACGCCATAATCGTTGCCCATGGTCAGCCTTCAGACCCCAAACCGGCCGAGGCATCGCTGGCCACCTTCGCCGCAGAGGTGAACGCCCTCGCGGTCGATGTTTCGGTGCATTCTGCATCGCTGGCAAATCCCGGCGTACTTGAAGAGGTGATGGACAGCCTGCCCCACGACACGGTGATTTACCCCTTGTTCATGGCCAAAGGCTGGTTTGTGACCAGCGCCTTGCCAAAACGTATCGGGGATCGCAATTTGCGAATTCTGGACCCGTTGGGCACCGACCCCATGCTTCCCGATCTTGTGAGCGACGCGCTGAAATCGGCTCTGAAGACAAAAGGTTGGAGCGCGGCTGCGTCCGATCTGATCATCGCCGCGCACGGCTCAGGCCGCAGTAGAAATCCCTCGGCCGTCGCAAAAGACTTTGCCGAGCAACTGTCGCAGCGAATGACGTTCCGCTCGATCCGCGTCGGATTTGTCGAGGAACCCCCGTCAATTTCCGATGCTGCCAACGGGGCGTCAGAGCAGTCGCTTTGCCTGCCCTTCTTCGCCTGTCGCGGAGGACACGTGCTGGAAGATGTCCCAGAAGAGCTGGAAAAGGCGCATTTCCGCGGCACTGCCCTGCCAGTGATCGGCGAATTGCCCCCGATACAGCGCCAAATCGCAGACACTCTTCAAGCGGCGTTTTCCACGGCCTGATCTTAGGATTGCGCCTTGAGCAGCGTGGAATAGAGCCGGTGGCAGGATCGACCCTCTCGCTTGGCCTGATACAGCGCGAGGTCCGAGGCCTGCAAAACATCTTCAGCTCTCGGATTGTCAAAATGCGTGGACAAGGCCGTGCCGATACTTGCGGAGATACGGCAATCCTTGTCCTGAAACCTCATCGGCTGGTTCAGTCTTTCGATCAACCGGTCTGCGATCGTCGAAAGTCTGTCCGTGTTGGACAAGCCTTGGAAGATGATGACGAACTCATCCCCACCGATTCGTGCCACCGTGTCGTCGTCTCGGGTTTCTTCGATCATGATCCGGGCAGCCTGCTGCAAGACGAAATCCCCTGCGGCATGTCCTAGCAGGTCGTTCACAGATTTGAAGTAGTCCAGATCAACTTGCATCACCGCAAACGGCGCTTTCGACGCGGTCATCTGCCCTAGAAGGCTGTCCATTGCGCGCCGGTTTTTTACTCCGGTCAGGGTGTCGGTATAAGCCTGCTCCTCTGCCGCGAGCATTGCGCCCTGCAGCCTAAGGTTTAGCGACCGAGACGCATCCATTGCGGCCGATTTCGCCTCAACCAGATAGAGAAGTTCGATAGCCAGATCAGTGCCGGAAAAATCAGCGCTGGTCAGGGCATAGTCCCGCACCGCGTCGAGGATCGAGATACCGAAGGACAGGTTGATAACCGCCCCTTCCCCGCCCGGAAGCGGTGCAACCAGCCCCTTGAGGGCAGTACGCGGCTCATCATGAAATCGCAGGTTCAGGTTCGCACCGGCCAAAGCCATAAGCGCCGGTAAAGTTGTCACCGCGCGAGGGCGAACCATCTCAAAAACATCCAGGAAACTTTTCCCATCCATGACGCGGTCCGGGCGCAGCTTCTGCAATGTCGGACCGACGCGGAGGATGCGACCGTTCTGGTCAACCAGCAGAAACATCGGACACAGGGTTTTCAGCAGTTCTGCAAGATCATCCATCCGCGTCATGCGCCCCGTGCCCCCAGATCGAATTGCCGTCCCTCGGCAAACGAGCTTTCGACAAGCAGGATCGAGATCACCTCAGCCTCGCCCTTCTGCCCGTCATGCGACAACATCACCAAAGCACCGTAATCATCTGCCATCGCACGCAAAACACCGACCATTGCGCTGGCATATCCGGGCAGCCCGGGCCCACAGATAAGCTGGAATTCGGTCTGCGAAAGCTCTTGCAATTCGAGGGCCGGAAGAGACAGATCGGAAACAGCCAACCGCACCCGATCCGCCAGATCATCAAGGGAATGGAGGAATTCGACATAAGTCACGCCGCCAAATCGCAACAGGCGGCGCAGCCCTTCGGTATTGGGATGTGAGACCAGATAGGTTCCTACGTCTTCAAGAATCTCGGGTCGCGGCCGGGCGAGCTCCGTACTGAGCGCATCCAGCAGAGAGGCCGTGATCGCGTCATCGTAGGTCAACATGGCCTCAAACTCGGAAAACCCCAATCCGGCCGAATCTGTCACGCGCTGCCAGCACGGCCGCCCGTAGGTTGCGCATACAAACGACTGTATTGCCCGATTGATCAGACCATGCATCAGATGCCTCAGATTGGTTGCATCCGTACTGTGGCCTGACACTCCTTAACAAATAGCCAAGAACCGCCGCTGATCAGCGGAAAGACCCATTAGTATCAAAACGATATCAAAAGTCCGTCGGTGCCCCACCTTCGGCTTTGCGGCGGGTGACGAACTCAGCCAGCTCCTCGCGAATACCCTCATCCAGAGGGGGTGCTTCGAAACTTCCGATGATCTCTTTGAAGATGTGATGCGCGCGCTCAGCGGTCCAAATACCTCCTGCGATCTCCCAGCCTTCGTAGTTCTTCCAGTCGCTCAGAAACGGTTGATAGAAGGCGGTCGTGTAGCGGTCCTGAGTGTGCTGAATGCCAAAGAAATGCCCGTCATTCCCGACCGCACGGATAGCGTCCAGGGCGATTTCATCCGGGCCGGTCGCGGTGAGATCATGATTCATATACCTCTGAATTTGCTGAAGGATTTCACAATCCATAATGAACTTTTCAGGACTTGCAATCAGCCCGCCCTCAAGCCATCCCGCAGCGTGATAGACCATGTTGGTCCCCGATTGCACCGACGCCCAGAGCGAGTTTGACGTTTCCCATACCGACTGCCCATCTGGCACATTTGCCGCACAGACGCCCGACGATCGCATCGGCAGACCATAGAAGCGCGCCATCTGGCCGGTCATCTGAGTGGCCCGCATATACTCTGGCGTCCCAAAAGCCGGGGCCCCGGATTTCATATCCACGTTCGAGGTAAAGGTTCCAATCACGCAGGGAATCCCCGGGCGCACATATTGGAACAGAGCGATAGCACAGAGAGCTTCGGCCAGAGATTGCGCCACCGCGCCCGCGATGGTGACAGGGGCCATCGCTCCGGCCAAGGTAAATGGCGTGACAACAATCGCCTGACCGCGCCGCGCCAGACGCAGGCAGCCATCAATCATCGGGTGGTCGTGCTTCAGCGGTGAGGTCGAGTTGATGTTGGTGTACATCCGTGGTGTGGCTTCGAACTCTTCATGGCTCAACCCGCCTGCGATACGGACCATCTCCATCACGTCTTCGACCCGCTCTTTACCCAGTGAATAGGCGTGCATCGCCTTATCCGTCAAGGTCAGCTTGTCATAAAGCACATCCAGATGGCGGATGCTGGCGTGAATATCGACCGGCTCAACCGGGTAGCCGCCGGCAAAATGGATGCAGTTGAAATATTGTGTCAGCTTCAGCAGGTTACGGCACATCTCGCGGTTGCCGGGAACTTTGGTTCCGATCTCCATATCCCAGTAATTCGGAGGGGAGGAGACGTTGCCGAACAGGATGTTCCGCCCACCAATCTCGATCGTCCGGTCGGGATTGCGCGGCGTGATCGTGAAACGGCTCGGGGCTTTTGCCACCATCTCCATCACGAAATCACGGTCCATCCGTACGTTGTCACCGTCTATCTTACAGCCTGCCTCACGCAAGATTCCGATCGCTTCTTCGTTATAGAACTCGACCCCGATCTCTTCGAGAATTCGCATGGCACCGTCGTGGATTGCCTCGATCCCGTCCGGACCCAGAGGCTCGGTCGGCGCATCGATATTGACCGGAGGGTTCCACGGCATCTGATCAATAGCCGCGCTTCCCCTGCGCTCGGCAGCGCCAGCGCGCCCTCCGCTACGACGCCTGCGCGATTTGGTTCCGGCCATGTTCGACTCCCTGCCAGTTGCCTGCTCTCAAGCAAGCCCGGGAAAGCGGGAACAGGCCGTTCCATCTGCGACAGATTTTGTCGTTTACAAGCTTTGAACCGCCGGAAACGGATTCTGCAGATCTAGTTATCCGCCAACCAAGCCGGGATATGACCTATGTCGGGCAAGACAACATCCGCCATCGGCGCCAGTACGTCGGCTTTGGCGAGACCGGTAAGGACTCCGATCGTGGTCATCCCTGCCGCCCGCCCGGCCTGCAAGTCGTGCAGGCTGTCGCCGACCATGGCGATGCGGTCCGGCTGCACGCCAATATGCGCGGCGAATGCCAGCAACTGGCCAGGGCCGGGTTTGAAGCCATGTCCACTGTCATAACCGGCAATAAAGTCGAAATGGTCTTTGACGCCCACCGACTCCAGATGCTGAAGCGCCGGGTGTTCGCTGTCATTTGTGGCGACCCCCAGCTTGAGGCCGGCCTGTTTCAACGCATCCAGGAACGGCCCCAAAGGCACCGCCTGAGCTTGCGGCGCGGCTGCGGCCTCGGCATTCAATAACTCGATCAAGGCGTCACACGGCATGTCATCGACATGCGGCAACAAGGCTTCCGCGATTTCCTCAACGGTCCCTGCAATAACGACGCTATCAGGAGAATAGGTCTCGGTCTCAAGGTCGAAGCCGATGATCCGACCCAGTTCCGCTGCGCGGGCCGTGTCATTCTCGGACACGCGCAACAACATGGTCCGTCCGAACGTGCCCCAGGTGTTGGCGAAGTCAAACAGCGTGCCGTCCTTGTCGAACACGATCGCATCTATTGGCATGAAAAGCTCCTGCAGAGTCAGGTCCAGTGAACGTCGGAACCACCCGATAACACCGCTTGTGCCTGAGCGGGTTGGTCATACGGCACCGCCGCCGCGTCACAAAATGCCATGATCCACGAATCGTCAAGCATCAGGAAATCCAGAACCGAGGCCAGAAACTCGGGCTCACCTGCCCTGTCGCGCAGATCATTCGCTGCGGCGCCGGTCGAGCCCAGGAAAATGGGCAAAAGCTCCTCATTCCCGACTAACCATCCGAGGGCATTCAGGGCAAGAGTTTGGGCGGAATCTTCGGAAATCGACATAAACTGGCCTTAGTTCCCTGTCTTGGAAAGGGTTTGTTAACCAGACTCATAAACACTTTGTTCAAGCATGCAATCAATGGTGAGCGACTATGTCCGTGCAGGGAACCATCCTTGTTTTAGATGGGGTATCCACAAACCGCATCATGCTGAAGGTTCAGCTGACGGCGGCGTGGTACCACGTGGTGCAAGGTGAGAAATTGGAAGGCCTCACCGCGCTCTTGCGGCGTGTGCGGCCTGATCTCGTGTTGACCGCACAAACGCTGCCCGACGGCACAGCGGCGGATGTCAAAAGCCTGATCACGGAAAATCCGGCCTTGGGCGACGTGCCCGTCGTGGCCCTGACCGCCCAGAATTACAAGCAAGCTCGATTGCGGGCTTTGGCCGATGGTCTGGATGATGTTCTGACCCACCCGTTCAAGGATACACTGCTGCTGGCCCGTATCCGCAGCCTCTTGCGCGCGCGCGCCGACACGCAGGACCTGCAATTGCGCGAGGACCCACAGTCTCTTGGCCTGGCCGAGCCGGATACGCCGCTCATTACTGCCCCCAAAAGGGCCCGCGTTGCGGTTTTGGCGCAAACGCCACGCAACGGCGCGCTTTGGCAAAAGGCGCTTTCCGGGCACTCCCGCTATGCCCTGACCTCGCACCACCAATCGGATCTTCAGGCCTTGCTCTCAGGCCCCGTCCCGGATGCAATCGTGGTCGAGCTGGATGCAGACCGATCCGCGCTGAACATCCTGGCCGACCTCAGATCACGCGGAGCTACACGTCATACGGTTCTGATCGGGGTGCTGAGCGACAACAACGCCACCCGCGCGTCCGAAGCGCTGGACCGGGGGGCAGATGCCGTCTGTCTCGGCGGGTTCTGCGCTGACGAGATCGTCTTGCGGTTGGACAACCAGATTGCCCGCAAAAGCCGGATGGACCAGATGCGAGACTCGCTGAAGAAGGGGATCGCCGAGTCGTGGATCGACCCTCTGACCGGGTTGCAGAACCGCCGCTATGCCATGCGCGCAATCCAGCAGATTGCACAGCAATCGGCACAGACCGGACGGGGTTTTGCCCTGATGCTGGCCGATCTGGATCATTTCAAGGCGATCAATGACGAATACGGTCACGCCAGTGGTGATTGCGTGCTGACTCAAGCGGCGGCACGGATGCAACAGGTCGTCGGTAAGGCCGGATTCGTCGCGCGCATCGGAGGAGAGGAATTCATGATCGCCGTTCCCAATATCTCGCGCGCCAAGGCGCTGACGATGGCAAGCACCCTGTGCGAGGCGATCTGTGCAGTACCTTTTCGCCTGCCCGATCAACGCACACCGGTTTCCGTAACCATTAGTGTGGGCCTGAAAATGTCTGCGCCGACCTACCTTTCACAAGAAGAGGCCGAACCCGTTGAGCAGTTGATCAAATCCGCAGACAAAGCGCTCTACGCGGCCAAACAGGCCGGACGCAACCAAGTGCAGATCAGGCAAAGCGCTGCCTGATCGCTTCAGTGCTTTTTCTTTTGACCGCGCGGACCGCGTTTGACGACTTCTTCCAGACGGGTCGCATAGGTCTGACGCTCCTCGTCGCTCATCTGCGTGACCAGAACCAACCATTTTTCTTGCAGCGCGGCCTGCAAGTCCGCGGTCGCTTGCGCCTGCTGCTGCAGCAATAGCGTGACAGTTTCGGGATCAAATGGAACAGCCCGCAACGCCTCGGTCACAACCATGAAGTCCCTCGATCGCCCCTTGGCCCCTTTGCCGTGCAGGCCGGATAGCTCTCGCCTCAGGGATTTGCGGTCCTCTTTCGGCAAGGCCCGGTACAATGCGGGCCCAAAGCCCGGCGGTGCCTTGGCGTGATCGCCATTCTTCAGCCGCAATACGCTGCCGACCGCGACCCCTATGACCAACAGGTTGATCGCCAGAGAGAGGGTCAGAACGATCGGCATCCAACGACGTTTCGGTTTTGGATCAGTGCTCATTCCGTACTCTCCAGAAAACTGGTGTCAAATCCAAGGTCAGTCGCCAGAACGCTGCCATCCGTTGCACCGAACAGGCCGACCGTATCCGGGAGAACGGCAGGCGCAAAAAACCCAATGAAAATCCCAGTGACGCTGGCAGCGGCCAAGCCGCTAAAGCCCTGCCATCCACCTATATTGTCCAGAAGGCGCGACCACAGGGACCGTTCAGGGCGCGTGTGTTTCGCCAACCTCCTTAGCCGAGTGGTCTCAGCGTCTGTCTGGATACGCACGGCAAGATCATCCGGCAACTCGGGTCGGTCATTGCGCGCCTGAGCAAACAGGTTTTCCAGTTCCATGTCGTCATCAGCCATCGTCATACCCCAGTTCTTCCCGCCGTCCGGCCAATATGGCCGACAAAGCCCGCTTTCCACGCGCGGTCAAGCTCTCAACCGCTTCTACCGATAGGCCCATGACCCCGGCAATCTCGGGGTTGGACAGTTCCTCAATATGCCTCAAAACGACGGCTTGTCGCTGTCGGTCGGGCAGTTGCATAAGCGCGACCTGCAACGCGTCATGGCGCGCCGTATCCTGCATTTTCTCAACCACGCTGGCCGCGTTGTCGGGCGGCTCAGCCTCCTCGGAGAGCTGCTCAGGCGTCTTTTTGCGCTTACGGTCCAGACACAGGTTCAGCGTGACCCGATAGAGCCAGGTCGACACTTTGGCCGTGCCCGGCACCCATTTGGGGGCCATCTGCCACAGCCGCATCATGGCATCCTGCGTCACATCCTCGGCCTCGGCCCGGTTGCCCAGCATGCGCAGAGAGACCGAGTAGCAACGCGGGCCCAGCCGGTCCGTCAGGATCCGCGCCGCCCCGGCATCGCCATCGGCAAACATCCTCAGCAACCTATCGTCACCAAGGTCGTCCGCGGCGCACCCCGCACCGCGAACATCTTGAGGGTGGGAGGTCAGATCCTCCATCCTGCATCAGCTATCGTCAGCGTCCGATTTCTGGCGCTTCTTGTGATGCTTGCCCATCTTGTCTTTTGCATCGGCAAATTCCTGTTCCGAGATACCGCCGCTGCTATCCGCGTCGATCCGATCAAACATCTTGTCAGCCCGGCGCGGTTTGGGCAACTCATCGGTGCTGAGGACCCCATCGCCATTCGCATCATGCTTCTCGAACATCTTGGTCACGCGATCATTGGCCTTCTGTTGGGCCGCGGCCTGCATTTCCTCAAGGCTTATCTGTCCGTCGCCGTCAGTATCCGCCTTCGTGAAGCGTTGCGCGCGATGGGCCTGCATCTCTTCTTTCGTGATCTGGCCGTCCGCATTGGCGTCCAACTCCTGAAACGAGACAGGCTCACGATCCTTTGGGCCTGCTGCCAGTGCCGATGTACCTGTGATCGCCACTGCCGACAGAACGATGGCCGGGATGAATTTCGAGTTCTTCATATCGGTTTCCCCATATTGGCGCGACCTGATTGCCGCTGCTCATACCCATTCAAACGCGGCACCATCGGGTTTCCGTCGAAAAAAGTTTAGCGAAGGATCAGCTGGTAACGAACTCTTGCCCGGACCGAACGATGCAAAGCGACGCACCCCCCTTTTCTATTGCGGCAAACAGGCCCATTATCCGCCAAAGATAGATGCGCGAGTTACATTATCATGGATCAAACGATCACCCCCGCAGTGGAAGAAGAGCGTGAAACATGGCCTGCTTTGGTCAAAGGCTTTCGTTGCAAATGCCCGAAATGTGGTGAAGGCAAGCTGTTGCATAGCTACCTGAAGGTTAACGACAACTGCGCAAATTGCGGGCAAGAGCTGTTTCACCACCGCGCAGATGACGGCCCCGCCTATTTGACGATTCTGTTGGTCGGGCACCTGCTGGCCCCTGCTCTGCACGTCTCATACGTACATTGGCGACCGGACCCGTGGACCATGGCCATCGGGTTTTCCGTCGGCTGCATAGCGCTGTCGCTGTTCCTGCTGCCTCGCCTGAAGGGGGCTGTCGTGGCTTATCAATGGGCGCGGCGCATGCATGGGTTCGAGAAAGCCGCGTGACCGCAGCGGGCACCAGCATGAGCGTCGACAAGACCGCCATCCGCAACGCAGCAACCGTCATCGTATTGCGGGACCGTTTTACCGCGCCCTCGATCCTGATGGGGCAACGTGGGGCCAAAGCGGCGTTCATGCCGAACAAATTCGTGTTTCCAGGCGGCGCGGTCGACCCCGAGGATGCGAGCATCCCACTGGCCGCCCCGCTGCCCCAACTCTGCTATGATCGCTTGGCCGAGCAGGCCGAGGCTGACCTGCAGCAGGCGCTTGCCGTCGCAGCCATTCGAGAGTTGTGGGAGGAAACCGGGATGGTCCTTGGCCAACCCGGTGAATGGGAGGGCGATGCTCCGTCGGATTGGGTCAGCTTTGCAGCTTTGGGTTACAAACCCTCGGCCGAGGCGCTGCAGTTCGTGTTCCGCGCGGTTACCCCTCCAGGTCGGCCCAGACGGTTTGATGCGCGGTTCTTTCTGGTCGATGCGCAGGCAATTCAAGGCGATCTGGACGATTTCAGCCGCGCCTCGGATGAGCTGTCGCACCTGCAATGGGTCAAACTGGACGAGGTTCGAGACTTCGACCTGCCCTTCATCACCGAGGTCGTGCTGGCCGAGATCACAGCCCGGGTCACCGACCCGACACCGCCAACCTCTGTTCCGTTTTTTCTAAACAATGACGAGGCCGACCTGTTCCAAAGGCTCAGGGGGTACCCCATGCCCGAGGTTGACTGACCCCAACCTTATTTCATGCGACTGATCACAACTGTGACTTCGGGCTTTTTACCGACCTCTGCCTTGGCCGTCTGACGCACGATCCGGCGCATGGCCTCTTCCAGCTTGTCATCGTCGCGCAGGGTCTTGGCCTCGGCCCGCATCAGGAACTGGTTCAGGTCTTCCTCAAGCACCTCAACCAGTGCCGCGCGAGAGGTTCCGATCTCCGGCAGCCCCATCGTATCACACCATGGCTCACCCAGAGGCTCATCCTCTTCATCCAGAATGACGGTCACAGTCACGTGGCCGTTCAGCGCCATGCGGATACGGTCGCGTACAACCCCGTCCAGCGCCCCGACCTTGACCGTGCCATCCAGATAGGTCCGCCCGGTTTCCACATAGTCGACAACCTTCGGCGCATTGCCGGTCAGGTCCAGCATGGTGCCGTTGACGGCCAGAATACCCGTGCGTCCACCAGCCTCGGCCAGTTTGGCATGTTCGCGCAGGTGGCGATGTTCGCCATGCATCGGGATCACCATCTGCGGATCGATCAACCCATGCACTTTCTCTAGATCCGGCCGGTTGGCATGGCCCGACACGTGGTAAAGGCCCGAGCTGTCATCCACCACATCCACACCCTTTTCGCTGAGTTGGTTAATGATGAAAATCACACCACGCTCATTGCCGGGAATGGTTTTCGAAGAGAACAGGAACAGGTCGCCTTCTTTCAACTCGATGCCGCGGTATTTACCACGAGCCAGCTGCGCGCTGGCGGCACGGCGTTCGCCCTGACTGCCGGTCACAATCAGCATCAGGTTCTGACGCGGAAGCTCTACGGCCTCTTCGGCGCTGATCACTTTGGGGAAATCCGACAGGATGCCGGTTTCCGTTGCAGCCTCGATCATCCGGCGCATGGCCCGGCCCAACAGCACGACCGAGCGCCCGGCCCTTTGGCCAGCTTCGGCCAGGGTCTTCACCCGAGCGACGTTCGAGGCGAATGTGGTCGCCACAACCATACCTTCAGCGCTTTCAACCAGCTTTGTGATCTCGGGTCCGACCTCGGACTCTGAACGTCCGGGGTGGCTTGAGAACACATTGGTGCTGTCACAGACCAGTGCCTTCACGCCGGTTTTGGCGACCTCGGCCCAAAGGTCGGGATCAAACGGTTCGCCCACCACCGGGTTTGTATCCAGTTTGAAATCCCCCGAATGCACGATCCGCCCTTCGGGCGTGTCGATCACCAGTGCGGCGCTTTCGGGGATCGAGTGCGATACTGGCAGGAAGCCAACGGTGAAAGGCCCGGCCGAGACCTGCTCGGGCCAAGCCGAGGCAGTGAGCACAGCATCTTCAGGGTGGCCGTGTTCTTCCATCTTCCGACGGGCGATATTGGCGGTGAAAGCGCGCGCATAGATCGGCGCCCCCAGCGCCTCATAACAATGCGCAACGGCGCCCACGTGGTCTTCGTGCGCGTGGGTGACAAAAACCGCCTCAAGCCGGTCGGCGCGTTCCTTTAGCCATGAGATATCGGCATGGATCAGGTCCACCCCCGGCGTGGTATCCATGTCAGGGAAGGTCACACCCAGATCGACGAGGATCAGGCGTTCCTTGCCCGGCGCGCCGTAGCCATACACATAGGCATTCATGCCGATTTCACCGGCCCCGCCCAACGGCAGGTAGATCAGTCTTTCGCTGCTCATGTTGAGCCATTTTCCTTGTTATAGCGATGGATCACGGTCAGCCCGTGCATCGTCAGATCATCTTCGATTGCGTCGAACCCCACGTCGGCCTGATCGAACAAGGGTGCGAGCCCTCCGGTTCCAACGACTTTCATCGGCATTCCGTATTCGGTCTTGATGCGGGCGATCAGCCCTTCAATCAGACCGGAATAGCCCCAATACACGCCGGATTGGATACAGCCAACCGTATTCGTACCAATCACCTTTTCCGGGCGGGTAATGTCGATATGTGGCAGGGCGGCGGCCCCTTGGTGCAGTGCCTCAAGGCTCAGGTTTACGCCCGGCGCGATGATGCCTCCGACATAGGCCCCATCAGAGGCGACGACGTCAAAGTTGGTCGCGGTTCCGAAATCGACAACCACAACGTCCCCGCCATGACGGTCAAACGCCCCCACCGCATTGGCGAGGCGATCAGGCCCCGGCACCGTGCCTTCGTCAATGCGTGGGGCGACAGGCAAAAGGCAATCCGGTTTGCCCACAACCAGCGGACGGCAACCAAAGAACCGATCCGCAAAGATGCGCAGATTGAAAACCACGCGCGGCACGGTCGAGGCGATGACAACATCGGTAATTTCAGCCTCGATCCCGTAGTGTTTCACCAGCGTGGAATACCAGGTGAAATAGGCATCCGCCGTGCGCGAGTGATGGGTCGAGGTGCGCAGGGTACACAGGAAACTCTCACCATCCCAGATCGAGAAAACGGTATTTGTATTGCCGCAGTCGATGGCCAGAAGCATCTGAGACCCCTTCAGAAAAACACGTCCGCCGCAGGAATGCTCACACGGCCTTTGGCGGTGTTTAGGACAAGGTTGCCCCCCGCGTCTACCGTTTCGAAGGTACCAACCGTTTCCGACGTCGCGGTACGGGCGGTAATGACCTCACCCAACCGCGCTGCGCGGGCCAGCCACGCTGTGCGGATGGGTTCAAACCCGTAAGTGACAAATTGGATTTCATAGCCGGCATAGGCGATGGCGAGTTCAGTCAGAAAATCCTCGGGCGTGACATGCGCGCCGGCTTCCGACAGCAAGGAGACTGGGCGAACCGCGCCCGGCTCAACAGCGTCTGCACCGGGGGCTTCGGTCAGATTGACGCCGATCCCGATCGACAGATGTGACACTCCGCGCCCCTGCCCGGTGCTTTCCAGCAATATCCCCGCGAGCTTGCCGCCGTTCAGCAACACATCATTGGGCCATTTTAGCGACAAACCTGACGCTCTGCCCGTCACGGCGACGCAGGCATCGAACAAGGCCAAGGCCGCTACGAAGCTGCGCAGAGCCGCGCTCTCCGGATCGCCCTGAGGGCGCATCAGAAGGGTCGAGGCCAAATTGCCCTTGGGATTGGCCCAAGCCCGCCCTCGCCTGCCGCGCGCTGCCGTCTGGTGATGCGCCATGATCCACACGGGGCCTTGCGCCGTGGGTGCAAGACGCGCGGCTTCGTTAAGCGTGCTGTCCACCTCTTGCAAGATGTGCAGGCCGTACCCGTCGGGCCAGTTGCTCATGTCAACAAGGTCCGCTTGCGGGGTTGAGCAGGTGCATCGTGTTGGCGGCTTTCATCAATTGACAAGCGTGGCTGCGGCAGCTGCTGCTGCGCCCTCGACACCGAACTGGTAAAACACGCCGATCAGCATCAAAGCCGCCGATCCCATCAAGGCCACCCACAATACAGGGTTTGAGCGAGTTTCGATGGGCTCTTCGTTCTCGGCGCCGAAATACATGTAGAAGACGATCCGCAGATAGTAGAATGCACCGATGACCGAGGCGATGGCCGATACGATCACCAAGCCGGTCAGACCCGCGCTGACACCCGCCTGCCAAACGCCGAATTTGGCAAAGAACCCAAGCATGGGCGGTACACCCGCCAGGCTGAACATCAGGATCAGAACGGCTAGAGCCTTACCCGGATCGCGCTTGGAATACTGCCGCAAAGCGTCGATGTCGGTGACCGGTTTGCCGTCGCGCTCCATCATCAAAACGAACGCGAAGGTGCCGATATTCATCGTTACATAGATCGCCAGATACATCAGCATAGCTTTCACGCCCAGCTCAGTTCCTGCGGCCAGACCGATCAGCGCATAACCCATATGCGCAATCGAGGAAAACGCCATCAGACGTTTGATGTCACGCTGGCCAATGGCGGCAACCGCGCCTAGCAGCATGGACAGAACCGACAGCAACACGATCACCTGCTGCCAATCCTTAACGATGCCTCCAAACGCATCGTGCAAAAGCCGTGCAAACAACGCCATCGCAGCCACTTTCGGAGCGGTCGCAAAGAAGGCTGTAATCGGGGTCGGAGACCCTTCGTACACATCTGGGGTCCACATATGGAAGGGCACGGCCGAGACCTTGAAGGCCAGACCTGAGATCAGGAAGATCAGACCAAAGAGTAGACCGATCGAGACGTCTCCCGCCTGAACGGTGGCGATGATGCCCGAGAACAGCGTGGTGCCGGTGAACCCGTAAACCAAAGACGCGCCATAGAGCAGCAGGCCCGAGCTAAGCGCACCCAGAACAAAATACTTCAGACCGGCCTCAGTAGATTTCGCACTGTCCCGACGCAGCGCCGCCACGACATAGAGCGACAAGGATTGAAGCTCCAACCCCATGTAAAGCGACATCAGATCGCCCGCACTGACCATCATCATCATCCCGACTGCAGCCAATGCGACCAGCACAGGGTATTCAAATCGCAGCAGGTTGCGGCGGGCCATGTAGTCCTGGCTCATGACCAGAACGGCAGCGGCGGAAAGTAAGATGGCAACCTTGGAGAACCGCGCAAAGCCGTCATCCACGAACATTCCGTTGAAGGCCACATTGGTCCCGTCGCCATTGCTTGAGATCCAAATCGCCAGAAGCGCCATTAGACCTGCCGTGGACCAGACCAATGCCGGAGCCAGCTCGTCCTTCTTTGTGTAAACGGCTCCGATCAGAGCAGCCATCGCATACACGGCCAGAACGATCTCTGGCAGGATTATCGTCAGATCAGCCTGGATCATGTCTCCAAAGCTCCCTTAATGCGAAGCGGCCGTCTGGGTCGCAGCCTCAGCTGCGGCCAGAGCCGTGTCATAGTTCGAAATCAGCGCGGCGGTCGAATTCCCGATCACATCGGTCACCAACGACGGATAGATGCCCAGCAGGATGGTCATCACGATGAGCGGCGCAAAGATCAGCCGCTCACGCGAACTCATGTCGGTCATCGCCTTGAGGCTTTCCTTGATCAGATCGCCGAACACGACCCGACGGTAGAGCCAAAGCGCATAGCCTGCCGAGAATATCACGCCGGTCGCGGCCACTGCGGTTACCCAGGTGTTGACCTGGAATGCGCCCATCAGGGTCAGGAACTCGCCGATGAAGCCCGAGGTACCCGGCAGGCCGACATTCGCCATGGTGAACAGCATGAAGACCAGCGCATAGGCGGGCATCCGGATCACCAGACCTCCGTACGCGTCGATATCGCGGGTGTGCATCCGGTCGTAGATCACGCCGACGCACAGGAACAAAGCCGCTGAGATAAACCCGTGGCTGAGCATCTGGAAGATCGCGCCATCAATACCCTGCTGGTTCGCCGCGAAAATCCCCATGGTCACAAAGCCCATATGCGCGACCGAGGAGTATGCGATCAGTTTCTTCATATCCTCCTGCACCAGCGCAACGAGCGAGGTGTAGACAACGGCGATGGCTGACATCCACAGCACCAGATCGGTCATCACCGCCGAGCCAACTGGGAACATCGGCAGGCTGAACCGCAGGAAACCATAGCCGCCCATTTTCAAGAGGATCGCCGCCAGCACCACCGAGCCCGCCGTCGGGGCCTGCACGTGCGCATCCGGAAGCCAAGTATGCACCGGCCACATCGGCATTTTCACCGCGAAGGATGCAAAGAAGGCCAAGAACATTAGCGTCTGCATCCCGCCGACGACGTAGATGCCCAACACGCTAAAGCTTTCGGACGAGAACTGATGGGTCATCAGCGCCTCGATGTCTGTAGTGCCAGCATCCGCGTACATCGCAACCATCGCCACCAACATCAGCACCGAGCCGAGGAAGGTGTAGAGGAAGAACTTAAAGCTCGCGTAGATGCGATCCTTGCCGCCCCAGATGCCGATGATCAGGAACATCGGGATCAGGCCTGCCTCGAAGAACAGGTAGAACAGCACCAAATCCAGCGCCATGAACACGCCCAGCATCAGCGTTTCCAGCAGTAGGAAGGCGATCATGTATTCCTTGACCCGTTCGGTCACGTTCCAGCTGGCCAGAATGGTCAGGGGCATGATGAAGGTAGTCAACAACACGAACAGCACGCTGATGCCATCCACGCCCATCTTGTACTTCAGACCCATCAACCACTCGCCCTCTTCCACCATCTGGAAGCCAGTGTTCGAAGGATCAAAGCCCGTGTAGATGCCAATCGACACAAGGAAGGTCACAGTAGTTGCAAGCAGAGCCACCCATTTGGCATTCCGCTGCGCCGCCGCATCATTTCCATGCAGGAACAGCGCCAAGATGCCCGCAGCAATGGCCGGGATGAAGGTCACGATCGAGAGGATATTGTCCATTACTGTGCCCCTCCGCCGATCGACATCCAGGTCACAAGGGCCGCTATGCCGAGCACCATCCAGAAAGCGTAGGTAAAGATGTACCCGGTCTGCGCCTTGCCTGCGAGGCGGGTGAAGAAGGGAACAACGCCCATTGCTACTCCGTTCAGGAAGCCATCAATTGTGTTGCCATCGCCCCGCTTCCACAGAAGGCGGCCAAGGGCCAGAGTGGGTTTGACAAAGATCGCGTCATAAATCTCGTCAAAGTACCATTTGTTCAGCAGGAACAGGTAAAGCGGACGCTGGTTTGCAGCCAGACGCGCGGGCAGCGACGTGTTCACGATGTAGAACCAGTAGGCCACGACAAACCCAAGCAGCATCGCCACGAAAGGCGAGACCTTAACCCATTTCGGGACGGCATGGGCGTCATCCAGCACAGTATTGTCCGGCGCGATGTACAAAGCGCCCTCACCCGGTTCGCCCGCGAAGACGTAGTGATGATCTCCGTGGCCGTCTTTCTTGCCATGCGCCTCATCCCCATGGTCATCCCCGTGCGCCTCATCCGAGTGGGCATCGGCATGATCGTCACCGTGATGCTCTTCGGCGGTACCATCGGCAACATGCTCGGCATGGGTCGCCTCGTCATGACCTTCAGCATGCGCCGAGGCCTCGGCAACCGGAATCCCATAGAACTTACCAACCTTGTCCGTGTGACCGAAAAAGTTGCTGTACCAGATCATCCCCGCAAAAACCGCGCCCAGTGACAAAACACCCAGAGGGATCAGCATCACCTTCGGGCTTTCATGGGCGTGATCATGCGTATGCTTGTCACCGCGCGGTGTACCGTAGAAGGTCAGGAAAATCAGACGCCAGCTGTAGAACGAGGTGAAGACCGCAGCGATAACCAGCATCCAGAAGGCATAGCCCGTGCCGCCCGCAAAGGCGCTTTCAATGATTGCATCCTTTGACAGGAACCCGGCAAAGCCGAAGGTGGTCAGCGGGATACCGACACCCGTGATGGCCAGCGTTCCGATCATCATCGCCCAGAACGTATAGGGGATCTTCTTCCGCAGCCCGCCATATTCGGTCATTTCCTGCTCGTGATGCATCGCATGGATCACCGAACCGGCCCCAAGGAACAGAAGCGCCTTGAAGAAAGCGTGCGTCAGCAGGTGGAACATCGCCGCCGAATACATGCCAACGCCCGCGGCCACGAACATGTAGCCCAGCTGCGAACAGGTTGAATAGGCGATGACGCGCTTGATGTCGGTCTGAACCAATCCCACGGTCGCCGCAAAAAACGCGGTAGAGGCCCCAAGGAAGGTGATGAACCCGGTCGCCCCAGGCGCGAACTCCATCAGCGGCGACATGCGGCAGACAAGGAACACACCCGCCGTTACCATTGTCGCGGCATGGATCAGGGCCGACACAGGGGTCGGGCCTTCCATCGCGTCAGGCAACCATGTGTGCAAGATCAACTGCGCCGATTTACCCATCGCGCCGATGAACAGAAGGACACAGATCACCTCAACCGCGTTCCACTCACCCCAGAGGAAGCTGAGTTGCATTTCCGACAGGTCAGAGGCCGAGGCAAAGATATCCGAGAAGTTGATGCTGTCAGTCAGGAAGAAGATCGCGAAAATCCCCAGCGCAAAGCCGAAATCGCCAACCCGGTTGACGATAAACGCCTTCATGGCCGCCGCATTGGCACTGGTTTTACGGTAGTAAAAGCCAATCAGCAGATACGAGGCGACGCCCACGCCCTCCCATCCGAAGAACATCTGCACGAGGTTATCAGCTGTCACCAGCATCAGCATCGCGAAGGTGAAGAAGGAGAGATAGGCAAAGAAGCGCGGCTTATAGCTTTCGCCCTCGCGCCATTGCGGGTCGTGATCCATGTAACCGAAGGAATAGAGGTGCACGAGCGCCGAGACCGTTGTCACCACGATCAGCATGATCGCGGTCAGGCGGTCCAGACGAATGGCCCAGCTTGTCGACAGCGAGCCGCTCTCGATCCAGCGCAGGATCTCGATCTGTTGGGTCTGACCATCGAAAGCCAGAAACACGATCCACGACAGCAGACAGGCCAGAAACAGCAGGCCCGTTGCGGTCCACATGGCGGCTTTCTCACCGATGAACCGCCAGCCGAACCCGCAGATCAGAGCGCCCACGAGCGGGGCAAAGAGGATGGTGGTTTCCATAGTTCTCTTAGCCCTTCATCATATTGACGTCTTCAACCGCGATGGTGCCACGGTTGCGGAAGAAGCAGACCAGAATGGCCAGACCAATCGCCGCCTCCGCCGCCGCAACGGTCAGCACGAACAGCGTGAACACCTGCCCGACCAGATCGCCGAGGAAGCTGGAAAACGCCACAAGGTTGATATTCACCGCCAGCAGCATCAACTCGATGCTCATCAGCAGAATGATGACATTCTTGCGGTTCAGGAAGAGACCGAAGATGCCGATGACAAACAGCGTCGCCGCGACCGTAAGATAGTGTTCAAGTCCGATCATCTTCTCAAAGTCCCTGCCCCGGTTTCACATCCTTCAACTCCATCGCCTTGGCCGGGTCGCGCATCATCTGGCCGACGATGTCCTGACGCTTGATGTCTTGACGGTGGCGTAGGGTCAGTACGATGGCACCGATCATGGCCACCAGCAGGATCAGGCCCGCCAGTTGAAACAGAAGGAAGTATTGATCGTAAAGGATGACACCCAGCGCCTCAGTGTTGTGGCGGTCCGCCGGGACCGGTTGCGCCAGATTGGCCTCAACGCCTTGCGCGCTGTCCCACGCTCCGAACGCCATGATGAACTGCATCAGGATCACCAGACCAATCAACAGAGCCAGCGGCATGTACCGCGCCATCTCGGCCTTCAACTCGGCAAAGTCCACGTCCAGCATCATCACCACGAACAGGAACAGCACCGCGACCGCACCCACGTAGACGATGATCAGCAGCATCGCCACGAACTCGGCCCCCAGCAGTACGAACAGCCCAGCCGAGGACAGGAAAGACAGGATAAGCCACAGCACCGAATGCACCGGCTGACGGCTGATCACCGTGAACAGCCCGCCGGTGATGGTGCTGATGGCAAACAGGTAGAAGGCAAAGACGGTCATTGATCCTCATCCTCGTTTTCGCCCATGACCTCTTGCGCCAGATCCAGCGCGCGTGTCATGGCCGGGATGCCAGCAAAGACCGACATCTGACCGATCGTTTCCACGATCTCTTGTTTCTTTGCGCCCGCCTCAAGCGCATGGCGCACGGTCTGCCGTACGGCCGAATCCGCCTGAGCGCCCTGACAGGTCAGCCCAGCCAACGTCAGCAGTAGACGCGTCTTGGCATCCAGCCCGTCCTTGTTGACGGTGTTGCCGAACATCATCTCCATGACCTCTTTAGGCATGGTCGGCCATAGGTTCTCGAACCCTTTGGGCGAGAAATTCTCCATCGCCGGATTCATCGCCTTGGCCATGTCCTGCGCCTGCTTCATCATCAGCTCAAATGGGTTTGTCGGCGTGTCACTCATCTGTACGGCGCGTCCATTTCCAGATTGCGGGCGATTTCGGCTTCCCAGCGTTCACCGTTGTCGAGCAGCTTTTCCTTGTCGTAGAACAGCTCTTCGCGGGTTTCCGTGGCGAATTCGAAGTTCGGGCCTTCGACGATGGCATCGACCGGGCAGGCTTCTTGGCAGAAACCGCAATAGATGCACTTGGTCATGTCGATGTCGTAGCGCGTGGTGCGACGGCTGCCGTCTTCGCGCGGTTCGGCGTCGATGGTGATGGCTTGCGCCGGGCAAATCGCCTCGCAGAGCTTACAGGCGATGCAGCGTTCCTCGCCGTTAGGATATCGGCGCAAGGCGTGCTCGCCGCGGAACCGAGGCGACAGAGGGCCCTTTTCATGCGGATAATTCACGGTGGCCTTGGGCGCGAAGAAGTATTTTAGCCCAAGCTTCATGCCGACCCAGAAGTCCTGCAACAGGAAGTACTTGGCAGCGCGGGTGTAGTCGATTTGAGTCATATCAGCCTCCTACGCTCCAACGCGCAAACGCGCCCCAGAACCAGTCGAATTTTGCAGCGAAGGCTACGAACACCACCCAAGCCAGCGAGAACGGAAGGAACACTTTCCAGCCCAGACGCATCAACTGGTCATAGCGGTAGCGGGGTGTGATTGCCTTGACCATCGCGAAGAGGAAGAAGAAAAACGCCATCTTCGCGACCATCCATAGCACTCCATCCGGCAGGCCCGGGATCGGCGACAGCCAGCCGCCGAAGAACAGCAGCGTGGTCAGCGCGCACATCAGGAAGATGGCGATGTACTCGCCCGCCATGAACAGCAGGAAGGGCGTGGCCGAGTATTCGACCTGATAGCCTGCGACCAGTTCTGATTCCGCCTCGGGCAAATCGAACGGTGGACGGTTAGTTTCCGCAAGCGCCGAAATGAAGAACAGGAAGACCATTGGGAAATGCGGCAGCCAGTACCAGCTGAAGAAGCCGAAGCGACCGTCCTGCGCCTCGACGATGTTGCCGAAGTTCATCGAACCGGTCGAAATGATCACGCCAATGATGATCAGACCGATGGACACTTCATAGGAGATCATCTGTGCCGCAGAGCGCAACGAGCCGAGGAATGGGTACTTTGAGTTCGACGCCCAACCGCCCATAATCACGCCATAAACCTCAAGCGAGGATACGGCGAAGACATAGAGGATCGCCACATTCAGATCTGACAGCACCCAGCCGTCGTTGAACGGGATCACGGCCCAGGCGATCATTGCCAGTACGAAAGAGGTCAGCGGAGCAAGGATGAACACGGTGCGGTCCGCGCCTGCCGGGATGACGACCTCTTTGACCACATATTTCAACGCGTCAGCGACTGTTTGCAACAGACCGTAAGCGCCCACCACATTGGGGCCCCGGCGCATCTGAACAGCCGCCCAGATCTTGCGGTCACCATAGACAAGGAACAACAACGAGATCATCACAAAGGCCACAACGGCAAGCACCTGCGCCAGGACGATCAGGGCGATGCCGCCCGGTGTGTTAAAGAAATCAGCCATTGGTCCTCACACCGTGGGTCGTCGGGGATATCTCTGCGGGACGGATCATTCTGCGGCCATCCTGTCTGTGTTTTTCGCCTGCGCCGACAGCTCGGCCATCAGTTGCGAGGCGCGCGCGATCGGGTTGGTCAGGTAGAAATCCTTGACCGCATTGCGGAAACTCGCCTTGCCCAGTGTACCAGCCTCAAGCGGTTGCACCTCGTTCGCGATCACTTCGTCGATATGCGCCAGATGCGGTACCGCCTCGATCAACGCGGTCCGCAATTGCGCCAAGGAATCGAAGGGCAACGTCGCACCCAAATCGGCCGAGAGCGCACGCAAGATGGCCCAGTTTTCTTTGGCCTCTCCCGGCGCAAAGCCCGCACGCATGGCCAGCTGAGGGCGGCCTTCGGTGTTCACGAACAACCCGTTTTCCTCGGTATAGGCGGCGGCGGGCAGGATCACATCAGCGCGGTGCGCGCCACGGTCCCCATGGCTGCCCTGATAGATGACAAATGCACCGTCGCCGATTTCGACTTCATCTGCGCCGAGGTTATAGATCACGTCCGCCGCGCTGACGGCATCCATACCACCGTCGTTGGTGGCATCCAAATCCATCGCACCGACCCGCGCGGCGGCGGTGTGCAGCACGATCAGGCCACTTTCGGTATTGCTTGCAATGGCTTGCGCGGCGGCCAAAACAGCGGCGCCATCTGCCTCTTGCAGCGCGCCTTGCCCTACAATGACCAAAGAGCGTTTTGCTTTGATCTCATCATCGCCGCCCAAGTCGACGACCTTTTGCAACGCGGCGCGGTCATCGCCCATGTGGTGGTATTCATAGGTCAGATCGGATGCCGGGCCGACCAGAGCCACCTCGGCCCCATGCGCCCAGGCCTTGCGGATGCGGGCATTCAGAACCGGAGCCTCATCGCGTGGATTGGTGCCGATCAGCAGAATACGCTCAGCCATGTCGATATCTTCGATTGCGGCGGTCCCAGCATAAGCCCCACGGTTGCCCGCGGGCAGCTTGGCCCCGTCCGTACGGCATTCGACAACGCCGCCCTGCCCTTCGATCATCTGTTTCAGCGCAAAGATCGCCTCAACCGGGGCAATATCACCGACGAGACCCGCCGGTTTTTCGGCCCCTTTCAGCGCTTCAGCAGCCTTGGTCAGCGCCTCAGGCCACGAGGCCGGGCGCAGCTTGCCGTTTTCGCGCACGTAAGGACGGTCCAGACGCTGACGGCGCAACCCGTCCCAGACGAACCGGGTTTTGTCGCTGATCCATTCCTCGTTCACGCCATCATGGTTGCGCGGGAGGAATCGCATCACTTCACGCCCTTTGGTGTCCACGCGGATGTTCGACCCCAAGGCATCCATCACGTCAATGCTCTCGGTCTTGGTCAATTCCCACGGACGCGCGGTGAAGGCATAGGGCTTCGAAGTCAGCGCCCCCACGGGGCACAGATCAATGATGTTACCCTGCAGGTTCGAGTGCAGCGTCTGGTTCAGGTAAGAGGTGATCTCGGCATCCTCGCCCCGCCCCGTCTGACCCATCTGAGTGATGCCGGCGACCTCGGTCGTGAAGCGTACGCAGCGCGTACAGCTGATGCAACGGGTCATCGCGGTGCCGACCAGCGGCCCCAGATCCAGATCGTCAACGGCGCGCTTGGCTTCTTTGAAGCGCGAACCCGAAACACCATAGGCCATCGCCTGATCCTGCAGGTCGCACTCCCCCCCCTGATCACAGATCGGGCAGTCCAGAGGATGGTTGATCAGCAAAAACTCCATCACCCCTTCGCGGGCCTTCTTGACCATGGGCGAGTTCGTCTTGACCTGAGGCGGTTGCCCTTCCGGCCCGGGACGCAGATCCCGCACCTGCATTGCGCAGGAGGCCGCAGGTTTCGGAGGGCCGCCCACGACCTCAACCAGACACATCCGGCAGTTCCCCGCAATCGAAAGACGTTCGTGGTAGCAGAAGCGCGGCACCTCGACCCCGGCCTCTTCACAGGCCTGGATCAGGGTCATGGCACCATCGACTTCGATTTCCTGCCCGTCGATATTGATCTTGCGGAGGTCAGACATCGTCAGTTCGCCCTCAAATAAACGCCGATGGCGCTGTTTCTGTCGATTTCCTTCCGTCCCAACGTGCAGAAGGAATTCGGGTTCTCGTAGGTCACGCCGTTGGAGGCTAGATAAGCCTCACCCTTGGCGCGCATCCGGTCTTTTTCGGCGTCAGACTCGACATAGGCCCGGATCTCTTGGTCCGAGTAGCCGAGGCTGTTCGCCTCGGACCGCAGTCCCCACATCACGTTGATCGCTTTCAGCTTCCGCCCGCTGATCGAGGGGCAATAGTCCGAAATCTCTTTCGCGACCGCAATGTAGTACAGTTCATTGTCAATCTGTTTCACCTCACGCAGAGGCGGCTTGGCCTCGGCGATCGCTGGGATCATCAGCGCAAGACCGATGGCAAGTGTTTTCGCATAAGACATGACAGGTCCTTTCATCTTGGATCGACCAAGATGGGTGTCGCCCTGTCTGCTATGCAATAACAGACCGCTGGCCCTGCCGTGATATGCGGAAAACAGCCTCATGGTCTTTGGCAGGTTCCCGCAAAAATCAGTTTGTCGTCGCTGATGCGCAGGTTCTGCGGTTCGGTATCCGGGCCAACCTTCCAGACAATACGCGACGAGCCGAAGTTCTGGATGCAGAATTTGGTGCCTTCGAACCGGCCAGCCTCACGCGCGCCGTCAAGCGATGCTGACACGTTGTTCACGACTACAGTGAACTCGGTCGGGGTGTTGCGCTTGTCGACTGACTTGGCTTTGGCGCGGAAAAACTGCCCGTCAAACAACACACGATCCTTGGACGAGGTGACGGTGCAACCCGAGATCAGCACAAGCCCTGCAAGGCCAGCCAAGGTTGAGAGTTTCATAGTCTTCACTTTGTTTATTCCTGTCAGATGGCTGGCATCTGGGCGGCTGCGCGCGCGATCAGAATGGTGTGTCATCCCGCTCACTCCGCTGCGACCTGAGCGCAACGATTGTCGCGCCACTTGCTTGCTTGTTTCAAATCCGCCCATCCAAAGGCGTGTTCACTTGGACCTTCCTGGCGCAGACGCTCCAGCCGCGCCATGGCTTCATCCAGATCCGGCTGGTGCCCCGCGGGCACCCACCACATAACGAAATGCTGATCCCCCAGCAGTTCAAACCACTCCTGACGGCGGTCGTAAAACTGTTTGTGTATGGTGCCCCAGACAAATGTCTCAAAGCTCGCGACATCTTCCCAGACCGTCAGGTTGGCAACAAATTGAGGATCGCCCCCAATCGCGTTTTCCGTATTCCCGGTTCCCGGCTCACCCGAGCCTTCCATCATCCACACAAAGCCCGGCATCCGCTTGCCCAAGCCATTGACCTTGTCGAGATTGGCCATGAACTCAGCCACCCGAGGGTCATCCGTCGGGGCCAGCAGGCGGCCAATATTCAGTTCGGCCAGATGATATCCGTCAGGCTGCCTGATCATTCCGCTGCCATCGCCCCCATGCGGCCTGATTTCTGTGCCTTGATGCGGTCCTCTATCTCTTCGCGGAAATTGCGGATCAGGCCCTGAATCGGCCAGGCCGCCGCATCGCCCAAGGCGCAGATCGTGTGGCCTTCGACCTGTTTGGTCACGTCAAACAGCATGTCGATCTCTTCCAACTCGGCCTCGCCGCGCACAAGGCGGTCCATCACCCGCATCATCCAGCCGGTGCCTTCGCGGCAGGGTGTACACTGGCCGCAGCTTTCGTGCTTGTAGAATTTCGACAGCCGCCAGATCGCCTTGATGATGTCGGTGGACTTGTCCATCACGATCACCGCCGCCGTCCCAAGGCCCGAACCCAGCTCACCTCGCAGGTAGTCGAAATCCATGATCGCATCGCGCATATTCTCACCGCGCACGCAAGGAACGGACGATCCACCCGGAATGACGGCCAATAGGTTATCCCAGCCGCCACGAATGCCTCCGCAATGGGTTTCGATCAGCTGCTCGAACGGGATCGACATCGCCTCTTCAACGACGCAAGGGTTGTTCACATGGCCCGAGATTGCAAACAGCTTGGTGCCCGCATTATTCTGACGACCAAAGCCCGCGAACCAATCCGCGCCCCGGCGCAGGATGGTCGGTACAACGGCGATGGACTCCACGTTGTTCACCGTGGTCGGGCAGCCATAGAGGCCAGCCCCCGCCGGGAACGGAGGCTTCATGCGTGGCATGCCCTTCTTGCCCTCAAGGCTTTCGATAAGCGCAGTTTCTTCGCCGCAGATGTAAGCGCCCGCGCCGTGATGCAGGAAGATGTCGAAATCCCAGCCCGAACCAGCCGCGTTCTTGCCCAACAACCCGGCGTCATAAGCCTCATCAATCGCGGCCTGCAACGCCTCACGTTCGCGGATATATTCGCCGCGCAGGTAGATGTAGCAGGTATGCGCATTCATTGCGAAAGAGGCGATCAGGCAGCCTTCGATCAGCGTATGCGGATCGTGGCGCATGATCTCACGGTCTTTGCAGGTGCCCGGTTCGGATTCGTCCGCATTCACGACCAGATAAGACGGGCGCCCGTCGCTCTCTTTTGGCATGAACGACCATTTCAGGCCAGTTGGGAAGCCCGCGCCACCGCGCCCACGTAGGCCCGAGTCTTTCATCGTCTGGATGATCCAATCCCGGCCCTTTTCGATCAGACCAGCGGTGCCATCCCAATGCCCTCGGGCCTGCGCGCCGCGCAGAGTACGCTCGTGCATCCCGTAGATGTTGGTAAAGATCCGGTCCTGATCCTTCAGCATCGCGTGTTACCCTCAGCTGTCCTGACGCATGCGCCAGAGTTGAAATATGTTGACGCCTGCATAGATGAACCCGGCCAAAGCGGCGAAATCAAATAGCAGCGCATAGCGCCCCGGCATTCCAATCGCAGGGCCGATGAACAAAGTCATGCCAAGCCAAATCACCATCGTCACGGCGATGACGATGCCGATATGTCGACCCTTGCGGGCTATGGCTTGTTCTTTGTCCTTGTCCATCTCGTCCTTGAGCCCTTACAGGGGCGTTTAGTCTTCGTAAGTGCCGTCTTCCTTGGCACGTTTGGCGAATTCGGTCTCATCCCCAACGGCCAGCTTGGCCGCTTGCTCAATCCAGCCATCGCGTTCGATCCGGCCCTTGAACTTCAGGCGCGCATCCACCCAGGCCACGTGCTCGGGCGTCCAGGCTGCGATCTGATCATAGTGGAAAAAGCCCAGCTCGTTCAGCGTCTTTTCCAGCTTCGGCCCCACACCTTTGAGCATCTTGAGGTCATCCGGCAGACCCCCACGCGCCTCGGTCAGCGTTCGGGGTTTATCTTCCTCGACTTCTTTCGCTTTGGCCTCAGCGGCCTGTTTGACGGCAGGTTTCGGTGGCTCGGGCGCTTTGGGCGGTTTCGCCGCCGCCGATGCCCCAGCCTGTTTGCCGTCTTTCCCCAGCCAAGGCGTGAGGATCGGAACCTCAGTCCCGTCGATCCGCTTGACCGTATCGCCTAGTTCGGCCGCCAAGGCCACGCTGGCATTGTGTTCCGGCTTTCCAGCGTCATGTTCGGTTAGGCTGCTGAGGCCTTTCAAAGGCTCAGCCGCATATCGCCCGTTCTGAGGGCCAGGCGTGGGCACCTTGCCCGCAGCCAGATCGTCAATGATCTTGCCAAAACTCTCGGCGGTCAGGTCTTCGTAGTAATCCTTGCCAATCTGCGCCATCGGGGCATTCGTACAGGACCCGAGGCATTCCACCTCTTCCCAGCTCAGCTTGCCATCGGCGGATAGCACGTGTGGCTTGGCTGCGATCTTTTCCTTGCAGACCGCAATAAGATCCTCGGCACCGCAAATCATGCATGAGGTCGTGCCACACACCTGAATATGCGCCACAGAGCCGACCGGCTGCAGTTGGAACATGAAGTAGAACGAGGCGACCTCGAGCACGCGAATATAGGCCATGCCCAGCATGTCGGCGACGGATTCAATTGCCGGGCGGGACAGCCAGCCCTCCTGCTCTTGCGCGCGCCAAAGCAGAGGGATCACCGCACTGGCTTGGCGGCCCTCAGGGTATTTGGTGATCTGCGCTTCGGCCCATTTCTGGTTGGCAGCGGTGAAGGCAAAGCTATCAGGTTGTTCGGGATGAAGACGGCGGAGCATTAGCGGTCAATCTCTCCAAATACGACGTCCATGGTACCGATAATGGCAGCGACGTCCGCCAGTTGGTGGCCTTTGGCGACGTGATCCATGGCTTGCAGATGCAGGAAACCCGGTGCGCGGAGTTTGGCGCGGTAGGGTTTGTTGGTGCCGTCGGCAACGAGATAGACGCCAAACTCGCCCTTGGGGGCCTCGACGGCCACGTAGACCTCGCCTGCGGGGACGTGGAAGCCTTCGGTATACAGTTTGAAATGATGGATCAGGCTCTCCATCGAGGTCTTCATGTCAGAGCGTTTCGGCGGGGTGATCTTGCCGCGTGCCAAAACGTCGCCCGGGCAGTCGCGGATCTTGGCAATGGCCTGACGGATGATCAGCAGCGACTGACGCATCTCTTCCATGCGGCAGAGATAACGGTCATAGCAGTCGCCATTCTTACCGACAGGGATCTGGAAATCGAACTCGTCGTAGCACTCATAGGGCTGCGCACGGCGCAGGTCCCATGCGAGGCCCGAGCCACGGACCATAACGCCAGAGAAGCCGTATTTCTGAATGTCATCCTCGGTCACGACGCCAATATCGGCGTTGCGCTGTTTGAAGATGCGGTTTTCGGTCAACAACCCGTCGATGTCGTCGAGAACGGCGGGGAATTCGTGGCTCCAGGCCTCGATATCGTCCAGCAGTTCGGGCGGCAGGTCCTGATGGACGCCGCCGGGGCGGAAATAGGCGGCGTGCAGGCGGGCACCACAGGCGCGCTCATAGAACACCATCAGCTTTTCGCGCTCTTCAAAGCCCCACAGCGGCGGAGTCAGAGCGCCCACATCCATCGCCTGTGTGGTCACGTTCAGCAGGTGGTTCAGGATACGCCCGATCTCGGAATACAGAACCCGGATCAGCGAGCCCCGGCGCGGCACTTCAACCCCAGTCAATTTCTCAATCGCCAGACACCAGGCATGTTCCTGGTTCATCGGTGCCACGTAATCCAGACGGTCGAAATACGGCAGGTTCTGAAGATACGTCCGGCTTTCCATCAGCTTTTCGGTGCCACGGTGCAGCAGACCGATATGCGGATCGCAGCGCTCTACGATCTCTCCGTCCAGCTCAAGCACCAAACGCAAAACTCCATGCGCGGCAGGGTGTTGCGGTCCGAAGTTGATGTTGAAATTGCGGATCTTCTGTTCGCCGCTTAGCGCGTCCGTACTGCCGTCATCATATCTTGAGCCGTCCATCACCGCCCCCGTTTCTTCTTTGCTTCGGCCCGCACCCTAACCTTTTCCGCCTCAGCCGCCTTTGCGGCAGCCCCGGTCAGCAAAACACCCAGCGCACCCAGAAAGATGAGTTCCCCAATCATCTCAGCGGCGCTCCATCTCTTGCAGTTTCATGGCCATAAGCCAGGCCAAAATCGGGACACCAATCGGAACGATGCACGCAAAGGCCCAATACTTGTTGATCCCAAAATGCGGCAACAGCTTCAGCATGGGTACGGCAGTCAGTGCACAGATCAGCCAAAATAGCGTGCCCATCATTCGGCCTCCGGTTTCTCGTCCCCGGGCAGGATATAGTTCGCACCCTCCCACGGAGACATGAAATCAAATTGGCGATATTCCTGCACCAGCGAAACGGGTTCATAAACGACGCGTTTCTGCGCCTCGTCATATCGCACTTCGGTGTAGCCGGTGGTCGGGAAATCCTTGCGCAGCGGATAGCCACGGAAGCCATAGTCGGTCAGGATGCGCCGCAGGTCAGGATGGCCCGAGAACAGGATGCCGAACATGTCGAATACCTCACGCTCGAACCAGTTGGCCGAGGGATGCGTATCAGCGATCGAGGGTACCATGTCTTCTTCCCGAATGGAGACCCGCAGACGAATGCGTTGGTTCTGATACATCGACAGGAAGTGATAGACCACGTCGAACCGCTTGGCGCGTTCGGGGTAATCAACGCCCGTGATATCGATCAGCGTCGAGAACTGGCAGGATCGGTCGCTTTTGAGGAATTCGATGAATTCGACGAGGTTCGACGGCGCCACATCCACATTCAGCTCACCATGGGTGACATCCCAGGACAACACACAGTCGGACCGTTTCAGCTCCAGATGCGTACCGAGTTCCTTGAGTGCTTCGCTCATCCGCCCTCTCCCTTAGCGCACGATCGTGCCGGTGCGGCGAATTTTGCGTTGCAGCTGCATCAAGCCGTAGAGCAGCGCCTCAGCGGTCGGAGGGCAGCCCGGGACATAAATGTCTACCGGAACGATACGGTCACAACCGCGCACGACAGAATAGGAATAGTGGTAGTAGCCGCCACCATTCGCACAGGACCCCATCGAGATCACATAGCGTGGCTCGGGCATCTGGTCGTAGACCTTGCGCAGCGCCGGAGCCATCTTGTTGGTCAACGTCCCGGCCACAATCATCACGTCGGACTGGCGCGGCGAGGCACGCGGTGCGATGCCAAACCGTTCCGCGTCATAGCGCGGCATCGAGGTATGCATCATCTCAACTGCGCAGCAGGCCAGACCAAAGGTCATCCAATGCAAAGACCCGGTCCGCGCCCAATTTATGATGTCTTCGGTCGAGGTCAGCAGGAAGCCTTTGTCCTGCAGCTCGGCATTGAGGGCCTGGGTGGCGACTTCTTTGTCGACGCCGGCGGTATTTGCACCCGTCATCACTCCCATTCCAGGGCCCCCTTCTTCCATTCATAGGCAAAGCCGATGGTCAAAACGCCCAGGAAGACCATCATCGACCAAAATCCCACATCGCTGATGTCCTTAAAGCCCACCGCCCAAGGGAACAGGAAAGCAATCTCGAGGTCGAAAATGATGAAAAGGATCGAAACCAGATAGAAGCGCACATCGAACTTCATACGGGCGTCATCAAACGCGTTGAAGCCGCATTCATAGGCGCTGACTTTTTCGGGATCGGGGTTGCGAACTGCCAGAACGACAGCTGCCAGAATCAGGACAATTCCCAGGCCGATGGCTACGGCCAGAAACACCAGAATAGGGAGATACTCCCGCAGCAGGTCTTCCACGTCTAGCTCCTTTCCTGCGCATCTCCTTTCGGAGGGCGCCGTCAATTGGCGTGTTGACTCGACTTTCTCTAGCCCCACGCGGTCAGAGGGTCAACCGAACACAAGCGCGCACCACGTCATTCATCCCCTTGACAGACCTTCGGGAATCACCCCGATTTCGCCTCAGCGGACAATAGACGCCCCAAGTTAATCTTTGTTGTTCCACTTGGGGTTACGTTTTTCAAAGAATGCTTCGATGCCTTCGCGTGCTTCCGGCGTTTCCCATCGGGCGACCAACGCTTGGATGGTATGGTCAATCACACTGTCGTCAAGACGCGGGCCGAGGTTTTGAACCAAGGCCTTAGCCGACGCCACAGCCCCCGGCGCACAGGACAGGTAGGGGGTGATTTCATCCTCGACAGCGCGCATGAGTTGATCGGCTGGCACCGCTTTTGCCAACAGTCCAAGCTCCACCGCCTCAGCCGCGTCAAACAAACGCGCCGACATGAAAACACGCCGCGCGCGGGCCTCACCCATCCGCGCGATTACGTAAGGCCCAATCGTCGCCGGGATCAGGCCCAGCCGGGTCTCGGTCAGGCCCATTTTCAGGGTGTCAACGCCCACTGCCACATCGCAGACCGAGGCCAGCCCGACACCACCGCCAAACGCGTTGCCTTGCAATGCACCAATCAGAGGTTTGGGCATCTCGTTCAGCGCCTGCAGCATTTCCGCCAGCTTGCGCGCCTCGGTAAATCGGGTCTCGGCATCCGCCGCCATCTGATCGCGCATCCACCCCAGATCGCCCCCGGCGCAGAAGCTCTTGCCAGAACCGGTCAACACAGCAACGCGCACCGCCTCGTCGCAGCCCAGTTGCACCGCTGCCTGGGTCAATTCGCTAATCATCTGCGCCGACATGGCATTGTGCTTTTCGGCGCGCGACAGGGTCAGCGTCGCAACACCCCGGTCATCTGTGACGACCGCAATCGTTTCAAACATGTCAGCCTCTCATTGCCTGCGCCATCTGCGCGGCTTCGTCCAAAACTGCTGCGTCCAGACCGGTCTCATATCCCAGCCGCTCCAGATGGGCGGCGACGGCTTCGGTCGCGACATTGCCAGCCGCGCCGGGTGCATAGGGGCATCCCCCCAAACCACCGACCGCAGCATCAAACACCCGCACGCCCAGCGCCAGCGAGGCATCAATATTGTCCATCGCCCGCCCGTTGGTGTTGTGGAAATGGCCCGCAAGCCGGGTAACGGGCACTCTGTCGCGCACCGCCAGCAGCATATGCGCAATCTTGTCCGGGGTTCCCTGCCCGATCGTGTCGCCCAGCGAAATCTCATAGCACCCATGCGCGAACAGAGCGTCCGCGACCTCAGCCACTTTTTCGGGTGGGGTCGGACCATCATATGGGCAATCGGTCACGCATGAGACATATCCCCGGACCGGCAGGTCGATATGACGCGCAGCCTCAAGGATCGGCACGAATCGTTCGATGGATTCCGCGATGGTCGCGTTGATGTTGGCTTTCGAAAACCCCTCGGAGGCTGATGCAAACACTGCGATCTCATCCGCTTTGGCCGCCAGCGCGCCTTCATAGCCGCGCATGTTCGGCGTCAGCGCCGCGTAGCGCACGCCCTCGGCCCGTTTGATCCCAGCCAGAACCGCTCCGCTTCCTGCCATCTGCGGCACCCATTTGGGAGATACGAAACTGGCCACCTCAATTCGATTGAACCCGGCGCGGCTCAGACAATCGACCAGCGCCACCTTCTCGGCCACCGGAATCTCGCGCTTTTCGTTCTGAAGCCCATCCCTTGGCCCGACCTCGAATATCTCGACCCGTTCTTTCATCAGCGCATCCCTTCCCGGCTTCTTTTCGTTTTACATACGGATGGTCTGACTGTGCCACGCAATGCACGGCCCGAACAGATCAATCCTCAGCCAAGCGAACGAGTGCCGCCCCGGCCTCAACCTGAGCGCCTGCGTCGGCCAACACCTCGGCCACCACACCGTCGCGCGCCGCAAGCAGTGAATGCTCCATCTTCATGGCTTCCAGAATCGCCAGCCGGTCGCCCTCTTTCACCGCTTGCCCTGCCGAGGCAAAGACGGCCTTGACCAGACCCGGCATCGGCGCCTCGATCACGTTGGTATCTCCGGCAGCGCTGGCATCGCGATCCAAGGGGTCAACGATTTCGAACACCTGCCCATAGTCTTCAAACACCGTGATCTGAGGCCCAGCGACGCCGACATGGGGCATGCGTTGTCCATCAACGACCCAACCACCATTGTGCTGCGCAATCACCTGCGCATCATCCACGGTCCAGACCTGCCGGTGCGGGCTTTCGACCTGAACATCCAGATCAAGAACTTCGCCCTCGCGCATCAGCTGTACGGCCCGGTGCAACGGCCCCCACAGGGTGAAGCCTGTCTCTGACGTTGTCTCCGTCAGCCCCAGCGCTGTCATCGCCGCAGCCACCACGGAGGCATTGCTCGCGTCCGCCGCTTGGACCAGATCCTCAAGATCGCGCGCGATCAGACCCGTATCCACATCGCCCGAGGCAAAACCACCATGGCGCGTCAGAGCGCCAAGGAAGGCCAGATTGGTCACCGTCCCGGCAACCTCGGTCTGGCGCAGAGCGCGATGCAGGCTTTCCAGCGCGACCGCGCGGGTCGGGCCATGCACGACGACCTTGGCGATCATCGGATCATACCAGGGGCTGATCGTATCCCCCGCCCGCACGCCACTGTCCGCGCGGCACTCAGGCGGAAATCGCAGATGGGTCAGAGTTCCCGTTGCGGGCAAAAAGCCCTTGGGCACATCCTCGGCATAAAGCCGCGCCTCAAACGCGTGACCGTTGATCGACAGGTCATTCTGCTGCTTCGGCAGGCTCTCACCCGCGGCAACGCGCAACTGCCATTCGACCAGATCAACGCCCGTGATCGCCTCGGTCACCGGATGTTCAACCTGAAGGCGCGTGTTCATTTCCATGAACCAGAAGCGATCCGGCCGCAGCCCTTCGGACGCGTCGACGATGAACTCAACCGTCCCGGCCCCTTTGTAGCCAATCGCCTCTGCCGCACGCACACCGGCCTGCCCCATCGCCTCGCGCATCTCGGGTGTCATGCCAGGGGCCGGAGCCTCTTCGATCACCTTCTGATGTCGCCGTTGCAGCGAGCAGTCCCGCTCGAACAGATGCACCGCATGGGTGCCATCGCCAAAGACCTGAACTTCGATATGCCGAGGTTTGGCTACGAATTTTTCGACCAGAACCGCATCATTGCCAAAGGCGGTCTTTGCCTCACCGCGCGCACTGTCCAAAGCGTCCGAGAACGCTTCGGGAGTCTCGACCAACCGCATACCTTTGCCGCCGCCGCCTGCAACCGCCTTGATCAGCACGGGATAGCCAATGGCCGCGGCTGCCTCGGCCAGATGAGCGGGGTCCTGATTGTCACCGTGATATCCCGGCACAACGGGAACGCCTGCGTCCTCCATCAAAGCCTTGGCCGCATCCTTGAGGCCCATCTTGCGGATCGCATCCGCCGAGGGACCAATGAATGTAAGCCCCGCGGCCTCAACCGCATCCACGAAATCTGGATTCTCGGACAGAAACCCATAGCCGGGATGGATCGCCTGCGCCCCGGTCTCGAGCGCCGCCTGGATGATCACATCTCCCTTCAGATAGCTCTTCGCCGGAGCGGCCGCACCAATATGCACCGCCTCATCTGCCATCTGCACATGCTTTGCCGAGGCATCCGCATCCGAATACACAGCCACACAGGACACACCCATTTTCTGAGCGGTTTCAATGACCCGACAAGCAATCTCGCCACGGTTTGCGATTAGGATTTTACTGAACATGGCAAACCGCCTCTTCGAAGATAGAACCAGACGAGCATTCGGTGCTTAGGCTCCAAGAGGATGCAGTGCATTCGAAAGCTTCATCGCGGAAATAGAACAGAAAGTTTCTCGCAGGATCAGACCTGGTCGACATTATGGTCCAAGGTGTCTCGTCCTGACCTTCCCTAAAGTCGCCATCCACCTCGTAAAACTCTCCCCAAGCTGGCGCCACTTTGCTGAATCTGCACTGCCCACCGAACCACCCGTGATCATTGATCGACGTGAAACGAAATCGCTGACAACCAACAAACCGGATATACAAGTGCCCTCGTGCCAGATGCGATGGGTTCAACCACTCATTTGGGCAAAACCGTAGCCAGAGATCACAACCTGCTTTTGCAACCGCAGGCATCGGCGCATTCGGATCCGCGTTCCAATCTTCGTTCAATTTCGTGAAATGTGTGTCCATTGGGCAATTACATCCTGAACACGCCGAAACGCGTTTCCTCGATCGGGGCGTTCAAGGCGGCACTCAGAGACAATGCCAGGACATCGCGCGATTTGCGTGGGTCGATGATGCCATCGTCCCACAACCGAGCCGAGGCATAGAGCGGATGAGACTGCTCCTCGAACATATCCAAAGTCGGGCGTTTGAATTCGGCCTCCTCCTCGGCCGACCAGGTCCCGCCCTGCCGTTCGATCCCGTCACGCTTGACAGTGGCCAGAACGCCTGCCGCCTGCTCTCCGCCCATCACGGAAATCCGTGAATTCGGCCAGGTCCACAGGAACCGAGGCTGATAGGCCCGACCCGCCATGCCATAGTTTCCGGCCCCGAAGGACCCTCCGACAAGCATCGTGATCTTCGGCACCGAGGTTGTCGCCACCGCCGTCACCATCTTGGCCCCATGCCGCGCGATGCCTTCGTTCTCGTATTTGCGACCGACCATAAAGCCGGTGATGTTCTGCAGGAACACCAGCGGGATGCGACGCTGAGAACATAGCTCAACAAAATGCGCGCCCTTCTGCGCGGCTTCGGAAAACAGCACGCCGTTATTGGCGATGATTCCAACCGGGCAGCCTTTGACATGGGCAAAGCCGGTCACCAGCGTCTCGCCAAAGCGCGGCTTGAACTCATCGAACCGAGAGCCGTCGACCAAACGCGCGATCACCTCTCGGATGTCGTAGGGCGTACGCAGGTCAGCGGGAACAACGCCGAGGATTTCCTCGGGGTCATAAGCTGGGTCCTCCGGGCTGGCCCAATCGACCGTCTGCGGCTTGCGCATGTTCAGCGAGCCAACAGCCCGTCGCGCCAATGCCAGCGCGTGGGCGTCATCCTCGGCCAGATAGTCTGCCACACCGGACAGACGGGTATGGACGTCGCCGCCGCCCAAATCCTCGGCGCTGACAACCTCTCCGGTCGCAGCTTTCACCAGAGGCGGCCCGGCCAGAAAAATCGTGCCTTGCTCCTTCACGATGATCGAGACATCCGACATCGCGGGCACATAAGCCCCGCCGGCCGTGCACGACCCCATAACCACGGCGATCTGCGCGATCCCTTTCGCGCTCATACGCGCTTGGTTGTAAAAGATGCGGCCAAAGTGGTCGCGATCCGGGAAGACCTCATCCTGATTGGGCAGGTTCGCACCACCGCTGTCGACCAGATAGATACAGGGCAGATGGTTTTCCTCAGCAATCTCCTGCGCGCGGAGGTGTTTCTTGACCGTCATCGGGTAGTATGTGCCGCCCTTCACAGTGGCGTCGTTGCAGACCACCATGACCTCTTGCCCGTGCACCCGGCCAATTCCTGCAATGACCCCGGCACAAGGCGCGGCGTCCCCATACATCTCATGCGCCGCCGTCGCGCCGATTTCCAGAAACGGAGACCCCGGATCGAGCAGGTTCGCTACCCTGCGTCTGGGAAGCATCTTGCCCCGAGAGACGTGCCGCGCGCGAGATTTCTCACCGCCTCCCATCCGGGCTGCTTCCGCCGCGGTCGAGATTTGCGCCAGCGCGTCGAGATGGGCTGCTCGGTTGGCTTTGAAGCCCACAGAGGCGGGCATGGCTTTGGATGTGAGTTTCATGCGCGCAGCATCCTCTTTAGTTTCGCGGGCAATTGTCGGCGGGCACGGGCGGTCTTGAAAACCGTCGGCAGCTTTCTGTCGAACCAATATCGCCAAGGGTGGTTTACCGATGTCTTTCCACCCAGCAGTTCAAGCATCGCCACAACGTGTTGTCGGTCGTAAAACCAAAGCAACCGACCGGAGTAACTCAGTTGGTAAAAGGCGTCCCGAGGCCAGCTGAGTTTGGTTTTTCTGGGCGAATGGCAGTGGCCGCATATTGAAGTGCCATGAAGTGAATTCAGAACGTGCCGATACATGCCCACCGGATACAACGCACTCGACGAATGAATGTCTGTACCGCCAAGGCCGACGAAAGTCAGCGAATGTTCGCGATGCCAATTCGCATAGTTTCGTTTGGGTCGATCTGCCTTCACGATCAAGACATCTTTTCCAAGCGCTTTGCCAACAGAGCCCTTCGTGCTGACTTCTAATTCTGCTGGAACGAAACGCGCAGGTTTTTGACAATTCGGGCACTCGATAGCGACCGCTTGCGGAAGGACAGAGGTATCACGCGCGAAGTCAAATGGGAGTGTCATCTGGAAACCTCCCCAGCCGCCCGCGCCTTCAATTCCTTGCGGATCACCTTCCCCGTCACCGTCATCGGCAACCCGTCCAGAAACGCCACCTCTCGCGGATAGGAGTACTGCGCCAGACGGTCCTTGACCCAATCTTGCAACTCCGGCCCCGAGGCCTCGGCCCCCGGTTTCAAAACCACATAGGCCTTCACGATCTCGGTTCGCAGCGGGTCGGGCTTGCCGACCACGCCGACCGTTGCCACAGCCGGGTGGGTCAGTAGGCAATCCTCGATCTCAGCCGGGCCGATGCGGTATCCGGCTGAGGTGATCACGTCATCATCGCGCCCGACGAAGCGCAGATACTCGCCCTCCCACACGCCTCGGTCTCCTGTAATCAGCCAGTCGCCCCGGAATTTCTCAGCCGTCGCCGCGGGCCGGTTCCAGTATTCCAGCAGCATCGGGGCCGAGCCGCGCCGTACAGCCACATCGCCCTCTTCGGTCGTGGGTACGCCGTCCTCACCAATCACCGCGACCTCATGGCCTGGTACCGGTTTGCCGATACAGCCGGGGCGCACCGGGAAATCCTCGGCACAGGACGAGACGACCATGTTGCATTCGGTCTGGCCGTAGAACTCGTTGATCGTCAGTCCAAAGGCCTGTTGCCCCCACGCCAGCATCTCGGCGCCCAGAGGCTCGCCCCCTGACGCGACCGAACGCAGGCCGGGAATGCTCTGATCCGCAGCTTTCAGCATCCGCAGCGCGGTCGGAGGGAAGAACACATTGCGCACGCCGCCGCGCGCGATCACATCGGCGCAGGCCTCGGGAGTGAATTTGTCCAGCCGGGTGGCCACCACGGGGATGCCCAGCGCCAGGCCCGGCATCAGGACATCGAACAGCCCTCCAATCCAGGCCCAATCCGCCGGAGTCCAGAGGCAATCCCCCGCGCGCAGGTGATTATGACTGATCGAAACGCCGGGCAGATGGCCGGTCAGTACGCGGTGCCCGTGCAGAGCACCCTTGGGGCTGCCGGTTGTGCCCGACGTATAGATCAGCACGGCGGGGTCTTCGGGGCCGGTATCCGCAAAGGGCAGCTCTGGGCCGGGCTGGGCGACCTCAGGGGCGATTATAGGCTCGGCCAGATCACCCAGCAGCCCGGCGCCCTCGGCATCCGTCAGTACGATCCCTGCCCCGGCATCCGCCACGCGTGAGCGCAGCGCGTCCCGTTTGAACAGCTTGAACAGAGGCACAGAGATCGCACCGATCTTCCAGATCGCCAGATGCGCTGCGGCACACCACGGAGACTGGCTGAGCAAAACGCCAACCCGGTCACCGGTCTCGACCTTGGGCAAGAGCGCCCGCGCAAGCCCATCGACCATCTCGTGCAGTTGACCGTAAGTTACCGGCCGCTCCTCGCCCTCGGTCAGATCGACCAAGGCGACCTGTTCGGGCGGATGGTTCAGACACTGGCGCGCCATGTTCAGCCGATCGGGGACATCCCAGCCACCCGCCGAGCGCAAACCCGGTATGCGCAGATCGCCTGACATCAAAATTTTCCTTTATTTTCGGGACCTGCAGTTATGTCACACTTGCCGGGTGCGCTCACGCAAATTTGACTCAGATCAGAGAGCGCAGGCAGCGCCCGTGCAAAACAGCGGTCATCAACTGAACCAAAGGCAGAACAATGACCAATAAACTCGCCGCTTTGACCCTCTCCACCGCGCTGGTCGCGCTGGCTGGCCCCGCACTCGCCCAATCGCAAGGTGACTGGACCGTTGGTTTCGGTGTCGGCTACCTGGACCCTAAATCTGACAACGGAACGCTGGCCGGTTTTGACGCCGAGGTCGACGACGACACCCGTCCGATCTTTACCGTCGAATACTTCATCCGGGACAACCTGGGTATCGAATTGCTGGCCTCCACGCCGTTTGAACACGATATCACCTTGGGAGGCAGCACCGACGCCGGCAGCACCAAGCACCTGCCCCCCACCTTGTCGCTGAACTACCACTTCCCGACCAACAGCGCTTGGAAGCCCTATGTCGGCGCAGGCCTCAACTACACTATCTTCTTTGAAGAAAGCTCTCCGCTGGGCGACCTGGAACTGGACAACTCGTTCGGTTTGTCGCTTCAGGCTGGTTTGGACTATCAGATCACTGAACAAGGCGCTGTCCGTTTGAACGTGCGTTGGTTCGATATCGACTCGGATGTCAAACTGAACGGTGCCGATATCGGTACCGCGGAAATCGATCCTTGGCTGGTCGGCGTATCCTACGTCCATCGCTTCTGATCCTTTGATCGAAACGCCCCGCAGTTCCCTCGGCTGCGGGGCGATTTCTTACCCCAGCATTTCGCCCATCAATTCGCGACCGATTAGCATGCGGCGGATTTCGCTGGTCCCGGCCCCGATCTCCATCAGCTTGGCATCCCGGAAGATCCGGCTGACCGGAGCGTCCGACAAGAACCCCGCCCCACCCATCGCCTGTACGGCCTGATGTGCCTGCGTCATCGCAGCCTCAGAGGCATAGAGGCAGCACGCCGCCGCGTCCTGACGAGTCACATCCCCACGGTCGCACGCCTTGGCGACCTCATACACGTAAGCACGGGCCGAGTTCATCGCGGTGTACATATCCGCGATTTTGCCTTGCATCAGTTGGAACATGCCGATGGGTTTGCCGAACTGCTTGCGTTCAGCCAGATAGGGCATGATTTCATCCAGACAGGCTGCCATGATGCCGGTTCCGATCCCGGCCAGCACAACGCGTTCATAGTCGAGCCCGGACATCAGAACGGCAACACCCTTGCCCTCTTCGCCCAGAACATTCTCAAACGGTACTTCGACATCTTCAAAGATCAGCTCGGCGGTGTTGGACCCGCGCATCCCAAGCTTGTCGAAATGAGGTGAGGTCGAGAATCCCGTCATCTCTTTCTCGATCAGAAACGCGGTGATCCCTTTGGATCCCGCATCCGGGTCGGTCTTGGCGTAGACCACCAGAGTATCCGCGTCCGGCCCATTGGTGATCCAATACTTGTTCCCGTTCAGGCGGTAATGATCATTGCGCTTCTCGGCGCGCAGCTTCATCGAAACCACATCCGATCCAGCCGAGGGTTCGGACATCGCAAGCGCGCCCACATGTTCGCCCGAGATCAGGCGCGGCAGGTATTTCTGCTTTTGCTCTTCCGTGCCGTTCAGCTTGATCTGGTTCACGCAGAGGTTGGAATGCGCACCATAGGATAGAGAGACCGAGGCCGAGGCCCGCGCGATCTCCTCGATCGCGATGGTATGGGCCAGATAAGACATGTCAGCGCCACCATATTCCTCGGGCACGGTCACGCCCAACAGGCCCAGCGCGCCCATCTCGGTCCAAAGCTCATTGGGGAACGCGTTCGACGCATCGACCTCGGCCGCCATCGGCTTGACCCGCTCCTGCGCCCAACGATGCACCATTTCGCGCAGCGCATTCACGTCCTCGCCCAGATCGAATTGCATACTCGCCATGAACATTGACGCTCTCCTCTCAGCATTAATGAACAAGTGTTCAATAACTGGATACCAGCGAATCTTCGGCGGGTCAATCATTCCGGGCGCCCCGGTTCCAACACGCAAAACGCCGCCCCAAACGGGGCGGCGTTTTCTGAAAAATCAAGCGTGCGCTGCAGGCGCACTCAATTGGATCACGATTGGTAAACTGCTCCGACTTCGGCCCTGATGATGCGAGCGATCAGCTGGCAGTCATCCAGCGAAAAGGTCAGCGGTACGCGCATATCCATGATCCCCGCCAGAACCCGGTCCGAAGCAGGCATCCGCTCACTCTCAGCATAGCGCCAACTGTCATAGCGTGAGGTAAACCCGGTGGGCTCGGCACCGCCGAACCATTTCAGCTCTACCCCGCGACTGGCGCAACGGCTGATCACCTCGGCAATCCGCTCCGGCAGCCAGTCAAGCAGCAGGAACTGGATCGACGACCCAACATAGGTCTCTGCCTCGGGACGCTCGACCATTGTGAGGCCGGGCGTTCCCCGCAGACCGTCTTCAATTACCTGATACCGTTCGTTCCAACGACCAACCTGCCGATCCAAAACACGTAACTGAGGACGCAAAATCGCAGCGCGCAAGTTATCCATACGGCCCGAAACGTTCGGCGTGGTGTACTTGATCCGCTCAAACACCTCTGGCCCAGGCGCAGCCAGATGCCGTTCATAGAGCATATAGGACCCTGACAGCATCGTGGCTTTAGCCGCAAGTTCCTCATCATCGGTAACCAGCAGACCACCCTCGCCCGAGTTCACATGTTTATAAGTCTGGCACGAATAACACCCAATGGCCCCTTGCCGACCCGAGAGTTGCCCGCGCCACGCGGCCCCCATCGTATGAGCGCAGTCCTCGATCACGACAACTCCGGCCGCATCGCAGAGCTGCATCAACCGGTCCATGTCGCACAGATGGCCACGCATATGGCTGAGCATCAGAACCCGCGCCTGATCCAGCTTGGCCTCCAGATCCTCCAGATCAATGGTCAGGTTTTCGGTCACACCGACAAAAACCGGCCTGGCCCCGACCGAAGCAATCGCCCCCGGTACAGGCGCCAGAGTAAACGCGTTGGTCAGAACAGGCTCGCCGGGCTGCACGCCCACGGCCCGCAAGGCAGTCGCCAAAGCATAGCCACCCGACGATACAGCAAGACAATATTTCGCCCCCATCTGGGCCGCGAATTCCTGCTCCAGCAGCGCGGTCTCGCCCAATTCGCCAGGAACAACGTTGTAGCGATGCAAACGTCCGTGCCGTAGAACGGCCAGAGCGGCCTCTACCGCCTCGTCCGGGATGGGTTCTTGCTGGGTGAAGCTGCCAGTGAATGTATCAGTCATAGGCTAGTTCTGGGGCTCCATCCGGTCAGGGTCAAGGGATCAAGCCGCCGCACCGATCAACTCGGCCACAAGATCGGGCAGATCGTTGAAATGATGCAGCAAGGCTTCAGGCTTCAAAGCGGCCATATCGTCGCCTGAGGGACCGAACGTGACCAGAACCGAAGGCACCCCGGCCGCTTTCGCGGTATTGCGGTCGGTATCGGAATCCCCGATCAGAACGCACAGATCCGGATGCCCACCCGCACGCCGCGCGGCCTCGCGCAGAGGCTCAGGGTCAGGTTTACGCACCGGTAGAGTGTCTGCACCGACCAAGGAGGCGAAGTGATCTAGCACCCCCATCTGGCTGAGCAATTGATGCGCCAGACGCTCTGGCTTGTTGGTGCAGATCCCAACGCCATAGCCTGCGGTTTTCAAGGCCTCGACCGCCTCCAAAGCACCGGGGTAGAACTGCGTGTGGGTGTCGATGTCCTGCGCATAGGCTTCAAGCAAAACCGGATAATACGCATCAACCGTGCCTTCATCATAGGCCCCGACGCGCTTCAATCCGTGCGTCAGCATCATACGCCCGCCACGCACGGCGATGCCCGCATCCTGCCCGTGAACCAGAACATCTCCATGACCCATCTCGCGAAAACAATGGTTTGCAGCGTCCAGCAAATCGCCCGACGTATCCGCCAAAGTGCCGTCCAGATCGAAGATGACCGTGCGCATTGCGCCTCCTTGCTCGGCAGGTTTCCGCCATGTCCTGTTGCAATCGGCAATCTAGTTTGATGGCCGAACGGCTTGCGCCTTTGCCCTCAGCGGATAAAACGGACGGCAACAAAACACAAAGAGAAAACGATTTCATGACCACTGCCCTTGTCATCCTTGCCGCCGGGAAAGGCACCAGGATGAATTCGGACATCCCCAAAGTCCTGCACCCGATCGCTCAGGTTCCGATGCTGGTTCACGCCATGCGCGCCGGTTCGGTGCTGTCGCCCGAGCGCACCGTGATTGTCACAGGCCACGGGGCCGAGGCCGTCGCCAAGGTCGCGCAGGCCGAGGATGAGACCGCACAGATCGCCGTGCAAGAGGAGCAACTGGGCACCGCCCATGCCGTCGCGCAGGCCCGCGATGCGCTAGAGGGGTTCGATGGCGATGTTGTGGTCCTTTACGGCGACACGCCCTTCCTTCAACCCAACACACTCGAGCGGATGATCGAAGCGCGCGCGCAGAATGATCTGGTGATTCTAGGCTTTGAAGCCGCCGACCCGGCTCGTTATGGCCGCCTGGTGATGAACGGCGACACGTTGGAGCGGATCGTCGAGTTCAAAGACGCCTCAGACGCAGAACGCGCGATCACCTTCTGCAACTCTGGCCTGCTGGCCTGCAACGCGGCAACGCTGATATCCCTGATTGACGCGGTCGGCAACGACAACGCTTCGGGCGAATACTACCTGACGGATGTGGTCGAAATCGCCCGCTCCCGCGATCTGAACGTGACAGCGGTCGCCTGTGACGAGGCGCAGACTTTGGGCGTGAACTCGCGTGCAGATCTGGCCGCAGCGGATGCGGTGTTTCAGACGCAGGCACGGGCCGAACTGTTAGATTTGGGCGTCACACTGATGGCCCCGGAGACCGTCTATCTTGCCGCCGATACAGTGATCGGGCGCGATACGGTGATCGAACCAAATGTGGTATTCGGCCCCGGCGTGACCGTCGAAAGCGGCGCAACGATCCGGGCGTTTTCGCATCTGGAAGGCTGCCATGTCAGCCGAGGAGCCGTCATCGGCCCCTACGCCCGCCTGCGCCCCGGCGCGGAACTGGCGGAAAACGCGCGCATCGGCAATTTTGTCGAGATCAAGAATGCCGAGATCGCCGAAGGCGCGAAGGTCAATCACCTCAGCTATATCGGGGATGCCTCGGTCGGGGCAGGTTCGAATATCGGTGCGGGCACGATCACCTGTAACTATGACGGCGTGATGAAACACAAGACCACGATTGGAGAGGGTGTCTTTATTGGCTCCAATACTATGCTGGTAGCTCCCGTCAGCGTTGGCGATGGCGCAATGACGGCAACCGGTACGGTCGTGACCAAAGACGTGGAGGCCGAGGCGCTGGCCGTCGCGCGCGCCAAGCAGGAAAACAAGCCCGGCTATGCGCGCAAATTGTTTGATATGTTAAAGGCGAAGAAGGCTCGCCGCGATAAAGAGGCCTGAGTTTATGTGTGGAATTGTAGGTGTATTGGGTCAGCATGAGGCTGCCCCCATTCTGGTCGAAGCCCTGAAACGGCTGGAGTATCGCGGCTATGACAGCGCCGGAATTGCGACCGTCAACGATGGCGCTTTGGGGCGCCGTCGGGCCGTGGGCAAGTTGGTGAACCTGAGCGACCTTCTGGTCCACGATCCCCTGCCTGGCAAATCCGGGATCGGACACACCCGCTGGGCGACGCACGGCGCGCCCTCGGTCACCAACGCGCATCCGCACAAAGCTGGGTCTGTCGCAGTCGTCCATAACGGCATTGTCGAGAATTACCGCGAACTGCGCGCCGAGCTGGCCGAACATGGTGTGAATTTCGTGACTGAGACCGACACTGAAACCGTGGCCCTGATGGCCGCGCATTACCTGAATACTGGTCTGTCCCCAGTCGAAGCGGCCTTCAAGACCATCGACCAGCTGGAAGGCGCATTTGCGCTGGCCTTCCTGTTCGATGGTCAGGGCGACCTAATTGTGGCCGCGCGTAAGGGCTCTCCGCTGGCGATCGGCCATGGAGAAGGTGAGATGTATGTGGGGTCGGACGCGATTGCACTGGCGCCGCTGACCAACAAGATTACCTATCTTGAAGAAGGCGACCGCGCCGTTCTGACCCGCACATCGCTGGAAATCCGCACCGAGGCCGGTGAACTCGCCAATCGCGAGGTCCGCAAGATCAAGCTGGATACGGCCCGCGCCGACAAGGGCGAACACAAGCACTTCATGGCCAAGGAAATCGCCGAGCAACCGGTGGTCGTGGCCGAGGCGATCCGCTCGTACCTGCCCACCGGCGGAGACCGCGTGGTTTTACCCGAGACCGATCTGGATTTCACCAAGCTGGATCGCCTGACCATGGTCGCCTGCGGCACGGCCTTTTATGCCTGCCTGACGGCGAAGTACTGGTTCGAGCAGCTGGCGAAAATGCCGGTCGAGGTCGATATCGCCAGCGAGTTCCGCTATCGCGAACCTCCGATCACTGACCGCACGATGGCCTTGTTTGTTAGCCAGTCGGGCGAAACCGCCGATACGCTGGCCGCGCTGCGCTATTGCGAGGGTAAGGCCGACAAGATCGTTTCGGTTGTTAATGTCCCCGAAAGCTCGATTGCGCGGGAAAGCGATATCTCTCTGCCCATCCATGCTGGGGTTGAGATCGGCGTCGCCTCGACCAAGGCCTTCACCTGCCAGCTGAGCGTGCTGCTGATGCTGGCGCTCAAAGCTGCGGCAGATCGTGGAACCCTGAGCGATGAGGAACTGGCCGATCACGCCGCCGCTCTGCGCGGCTTGCCCTCGGTCCTGAACGCCGCTTTGGATCAGAACCGCGCCATCCGCAAATCCGCCCAACGCCTGTCCGAGGCGCGTGACGTGCTGTTCCTGGGCCGTGGCCTGATGTATCCGCTTGCGATGGAAGGCGCGCTGAAACTGAAGGAAATCAGCTACATCCACGCCGAAGGTTACGCGTCGGGCGAATTGAAACACGGCCCCATCGCGCTGATCGACAAGCATATGCCCGTGGTGGTCATGGCCCCGCGCGACGCCGTTTTCGACAAGACCGTCTCGAACATGCAAGAGGTGATGGCGCGCAAGGGCAAGGTGATCCTCGTCTCGGACGATGATGGCATTGCCGAGGCTGGGGATGATGTCTGGAGCACAATCCGCATGCCCCATATCCACACGAACCTAACCCCGATCCTCTACTCGGTTCCGGCGCAGTTGCTAGCCTATCACACAGCTGTCGCCAAAGGCACGGATGTGGACCAGCCGCGCAACCTCGCGAAATCTGTGACTGTGGAGTAAGACATGGCCAAGCAATTCCCCCATCTGGACGATGCGCATCAGAAATTCATCACCGACCAGCACATGTTTTTCGTGGGCAGCGCCGGGGTTGAGGGGCGGGTCAATATCTCCCCCAAGGGCATGGATTCACTGCGTATTCTGGGGCCAAGCCGGATTGTTTGGATGAACCTGACCGGCAGTGGGAATGAGACCGCCGGGCATCTGCTTGAGGTCAACCGCATGACCCTGATGTGGTGCTCCTTCACCACCCGCCCGCTGATCCTGCGCACCTATGGCACCGCACGCACCCTGCATGCAGGGGATGAGGGCTGGGACGAACTGGAAGGTCACTTCCCCAACCACCGCAGCGCGCGGCAGATCTACGACCTCAGCATTGATCTGGTGCAGACCTCATGCGGCTATGCGGTCCCGTTCATGGAGTTCCAGTCGGATCGCGACACGATGCAAAAATGGGTCGACGGCAAATCAGACGACGATATCCGCGCCTATTGGGTCGAGAAGAACCAGCAGACGATTGACGGCAAACCTACCGGGGTTCCGGTCTAGACTATGCTTGCCCCCTATCTGGATCAGATCAAGGCGCATGCCGATGCCGAGCGCGCGGAACAAGTCGCAGCCTATCACAAGGCCGAGCGTCCCTATCTGGGCGTCGCCGTCCCCGTTCTCAACGATCTGACCAAAGCCTGGCGCAAGGACTTGTCGGTTGCTGAGCGCGTCACCCTCGCGGATGCGCTCTGGCAGACCAACATCCACGAGGCGCGTGTCGCGGCCTCCAAATTGCTGACACAAGCGCGGATTCGCCCGGATAAGGATGTCTGGACCTTGTTGCAAAGCTGGGTGCCCGATTTCGACGCTTGGGCCATCGCCGACCACGCCTGCACCGCCATGCAGAAACGCCTGAGCGCCGATCCCGCGCGGCTGGATCAGGTCGAAACATGGACCGGGTCAGACCACATGTGGACCCGCCGCGCTGCTCTGGTCTCGACCCTACCCTGGACCAAGCAGAACCACCCCAAACCAGAAGATCTGGCGCGCCGTGATCGAATCCTCGGATGGGCGGCAGGTTATGTGCCCGATCGAAACTGGTTCATTCAGAAATCCATCGCATGGTGGTTGCGGGAGCTCTCTAAACATGATCCCGACAGGGTCGTGGCTTTTCTGGAAACGCATGGCGACGCGATGAAACCCTTTGCCCGGCGCGAGGCCGGAAAATACCTGAAGGGTTAGTTGGCGTAGACCTCGACCTCGACCAACTGATCAAACGGCACCAGCAACGCCCGCATGGCATCTAGTGACAAACGGCTGCCACCCGTCTCGGGCCCCGAGGCCGGAACCAGAGTGATATAAGCCTGCGCGCCGGTTTTCGGCACAACAACCCGCGCGGTCACCTCGGAATCGACCAAGGGTGTCTGCATCCAGCGGCCCGGAGTCGACGGATCGCCCAACCCGGCAATGGTGGTCTTGGCGCCGGTCCAGTTCGCTGTCGCGGTTGCAGGCTGGATATAGGCTGAGCTTTCCGCCTCAGTAGGTGCGGTCTCTACAGCAGCAGGTGTTACCTCAGCAGCCTCATCGCGCCCCAACAAACGATCCGTTGTCGAACGCACGGTATCGCACCCGACCAGCAAAACGCAGGATATCACAAGCAGTTCTCTCATACCCCGAACCTACTACCGCTCAGGCAGCTGTACCAGACCAAAGCACAGTTCACTCTTGTCGCGGGCCTATTCCAGCTTTACCTATACCGCATGACTGCTCCGCTTATTGATCCTTTCGCCCGTGCCATCACGTATCTGCGCGTCTCGGTAACCGATCGCTGCGACTTTCGCTGTGTCTATTGCATGTCCGAGAACATGACCTTTCTGCCCAAGAAAGAGCTACTGACGCTGGAAGAGCTGGACCGCATGTGTTCCACCTTCGTGAATATGGGCGTTGAGAAACTGCGCATCACCGGTGGTGAGCCGCTCGTGCGTCGCAATATCATGACGTTCTTCAACTCCATGACCCGTCATCTGGAAAGCGGCGCGCTGAAAGAACTGACGCTTACAACCAATGGCTCGCAGCTTTCGCGATTTGCCGATGACCTCTACGCGGCGGGTGTGCGGCGGGTGAATATCTCGCTGGACACGCTGGATGAGGATAAATTCGCAGCCGTTACGCGGTGGGGACGTCTGAAACAGGTTCTGAACGGGATTGATACAGCACAAAAGGCGGGCCTGCGGGTCAAGATCAACGCAGTGGCCCTCAAAGGCTTCAACGAACCCGAATTGCCCCAGATCACCGAATGGTGCGCGGAACGCGACATGGACCTGACCTGGATCGAGGTCATGCCGATGGGCGATATCGGCAATGAGGACCGGCTAGATCAATACTGGTCGCTCAAGGATGTGCGAAAGGAATACGAAAACCACTATAGCGTGACCGATCTGGCCGAACGCTCCGGAGGTCCAGCGCGCTATGTCCGGCTTGAAGAAACTGGCCAGAAGATCGGCTTTATCACCCCGCTGTCACATAATTTCTGCGAAAGCTGCAACCGCGTGCGCCTGACCTGCACCGGTGAGCTTTACATGTGCCTGGGTCAAGAAGACATGGCCGACCTACGCGCCCCGCTGCGCGATCATCCGGACACGGAAAAACCCTTGGAAGAGGCGATCCGCGCTGCGATCAACCTCAAGCCCAAAGGCCATGACTTCGACTATTCCCGTCAGGCCGTCGATGGCCAGATGAGCCGCCACATGAGCCACACAGGCGGCTGACATGCCCGGCTCTGACGTTCGTACGACGCTGCTGTACAAGCTGTACTGCGGCGTCACCTTTCTCGCGCAGCCCTTGGCCTGGCGAACCGTGCGCAAAAAGCTGCAGGCGGCCGAGGTCTCGCACCAGCGCCAGCAGGAGAGGTTGGGCCGTGCCAGCCTTGACCGTCCCGCAGGACAATTGATCTGGTTTCACGCCGCCAGCGTCGGCGAAAGCCTCTCGGTCCTCAGCCTGATCCACCGACTTGGCGAGCGCCTGCCTCAAGCCGAGTTCCTGATCACCTCCGGCACGCCCACCTCTGCCGCACTGATTGCCAAGCGACTGCCCCCTCGCACCCGACATCAGTTTCCTCCCCTGGACAGCGCTGGGCCTGTGCGACGGTTTCTGGACCACTGGACCCCAGACGCCGCCATTTTCGTAGAAAGCGAAATCTGGCCCCGTTTGATCGTCGAGACGGCAAATCGCGGCACACCTCTGTGCCTTCTGAACGCGCGTTTGTCTAACAAGTCCGTCGCAGGTTGGCAAAAACGCCCCGAAACAGCGCGCTTCATCCTGGACCACTTCGCGCTGTTTCTGACGCAGAATGACAAAACGGCCAAGAACCTGATCGCGATTGGAGCGGACCCACAACGCGTCCAACCCGGCACCAACCTCAAAGCGATGTCCGACCCGCTGCCGGTGGATCAAATCACGCTGGCGGATGTCCAAAGCCAGATCGGCGATCGACCCGTCTGGATCGCCAGTTCGACCCATGCAGGCGAAGAGGAAACCGTTCTGGCCGCCCACAAAGCTTTGCTAAAGCACTACGCGGACTTGCTGCTACTGCTGATACCACGGCACCCGGAACGGCGCGAGCAGGTCGCGACCCTCCTGACAAAAGCCGAACTCACATCGGCCTTCCGAACCAAGACAGACCCGATCACCAACGAGACTCAGGTCTACGTGGCCGATACCCTTGGTGAAACCGGCACATGGTACGCGCTTTGCCCGATTGTCTTTCTCGGCGGGTCTCTGAAAGAGATCGGCGGCCACAACCCGTTCGAACCCGCCCAAGCCGGGGCTGCCGTCATAACCGGTCCGGGCTACTTCAATTTTACCGAAACTTTTTCACCCCTTGTCAAAACCGGCGGGGCCGTTCAGGTCGAAACCGCAGAAGATCTGGAGAAAGCCGTCTACAACTGGCTGTCAGACGATGCGGCGCTGACCCAAGCCCGCACCGCCGCCCGCGCCTGCGTCTCAACCCAAAAAGATGCGTTGCAAAACGTGATTAAGACGCTTTGCACCACACTCAGCCTAGAGCCGAAGGATCCTTCTTCATCTGGCTGAAAATATCCCGGGGGAGTGGGGGCAGAGCCCCCACCCTCTCCATCAGGCCGCAGGCATCCGCTGTTCTACAATCTCGGCCCACCAGCTGCACCCGGCTGGAATGGCCTCATCGTTGAAATTGTACTCGGGGTGATGGACCATGGCCGTGTCGCCATTGCCCACCAAGATATAGGCCCCAGGACGTTCTTCCAGCATGAAGGCAAAATCCTCGCCGCCCATGACCAGAGGAGCCTCTTCGCAAGCACCAGACACGGAGCGCGCGACGTCAGCCGCAAACTCGGTCTGCTCATCGCTGTTCACCATAACCGGATAACCGCGGATATAGGTCACGTCCGCCGTGCCACCAAAGGTCGCTGCCAGGCCGTTGCAAATCTCGTTGATTCGCTTCTCGGCCAGATCACGCATCTCCTTGCTCATGGTGCGCACGGTGCCTTTGATCTGAACCGATTGCGGGATCACGTTGAACGCCTTCGACGAGGTCTCGAACGAGGTCACCGACACAACCACCTGATCGACCGGGTCGGCATTGCGCGAGGCGATCGTCTGCAACGCCAGCACCGCCTGTGCTGTCATAACTGTGGTATCGACCGTCTCCTGCGGTTTCGCCGCATGACCGCCGCGCCCTTCAAACGTGATGTCGAACTGATCGGTCGCTGCAAAGAACGACCCTGGACGGATCGAGAAGCTGCCCACTGGTTTGCCCGGCCAATTGTGCATCCCGTAGACCTCCTGAATGTTCCAGCGGTCCATCATGCCGTCTTCACACATCTCACGACCGCCGCCGCCGCCTTCTTCGGCGGGCTGGAAGATCACGACAACCGTGCCATCGAAATTGCGGGTTTCCGACAAGTACTTCGCTGCACCAAGAAGCATCGCGGTATGACCATCATGGCCGCACGCATGCATTGCGCCCGGCGTTTTTGAGGCATAGTCCAGCCCCGTCGCCTCGAGGATCGGCAGAGCGTCCATATCCGCGCGCAGGCCGATCACCTTGCCTTTGCTGTCCGACTTGCCCTTGATCACACCAACAACGCCTGTGCGGCCAATACCGGTGACAACCTCATCGCAACCGAACTCTGTCAGCTTTTCGGCCACCAGAGCGCTGGTGCGGTGGGTTTCAAACAGGATTTCGGGGTTTTCGTGCAGGTCGCGTCGCCATGTGGTGATCTCGTCCTGCAATTCCGCAAAGCGGTTTTTAACTGGCATATCTTGTCTCTCCTAAATCATTCGGCCGGCATCCGGCGTTCGACCATTTCAGCGAACCAGCTGCAGCCGGCGGGTATGGCGTCATCATCGAAATTGTATTCTGGGTGGTGACACATTGCGGTGTCTCCGTTCCCTAGAAAGATGTAGGCTCCGGGCCGTTCTTCAAGCATGTAGGCGAAATCTTCCGACGGCATGATCGGATCGGTGCCATCGTTCACCTTTCCGGCCACGGCTGCAGCGGCCTCAGCGGCATAGCTGGTCTCGGCCTCTGAGTTTACCGTCACCGGATAGCCTGGGGTCCATTCTACTATAGCGGACGCGTCAAAAGCCGAGGCCGTATCTTCGGCAATCCGGCGAACACGCTGTTCCGCGATCGCGCGGTACTCGGGGTCAAGCGTTCTTACCGTGCCTTTCAGACGGACCGTATGCGCAATCACGTTTGAGGCCACGCTGTCCGTCTCAAACGTGCCCACGGTCAGAACAACCCGTTTGATCGGATCGACGGTGCGGGCCACAACAGATTGCAAAGACACAACAATATGCGAGGCGACAAGCGTTGTATCCACCGCCTCATGCGGGGCGGCCGCGTGGCCACCCTTGCCGGTGACGGTAATTTCAAACTCGTCCGACGAGGCCAGCAGGGCTCCGGGCCGGATGGCAAATTCACCAACCGGCAGGCCGGGCATGTTGTGCATGCCGTAGACTTCCTGAATGCCCCAGCGCTCCATCAACCCGTCCTGACACATGGCGAGACCTCCGGCGCCGCCCTCCTCGGCCGGTTGAAAAATCAGCACGGCGGTGCCATCGAAATTCCTCGTCTCGGCCAAGTACTGCGCAGCGCCCAGCAGCATCGAGGTGTGCCCGTCATGCCCACAGGCATGCATCTTGCCCGGAACGGTCGAGGCATAGTCCAGACCCGTCGCCTCTTCGATCGGCAGGGCGTCCATATCTGCCCGCAATCCGATCACCCGACCCTTGGTATCCGAGCGGCCCTTGATTACAGCCACAACGCCAGTCTTACCGATGCCCTCGGTGATTTCATCGACACCGAAGGCCTTCAGCCGTTCCACAACAAAACCGGCGGTCTCGTGAACTTCATACATCAGTTCGGGATGAGCGTGCAGATGACGGCGCCACTTGGTGATCTCTGCCTGCATTTCGGCAAGTCTGTTTTTGACCGGCATTTTGGACCTCCTTGGGATCAGGTGGACAGTTTCTCGACTAGCCGCTGCATGAACGCATGGCCCGCTTCGAACTGCGAGACCGAAATGAACTCATTCGGTTGATGGGCCTGCGCGATGTCACCCGGGCCGCAGATGACCGCTGAGTAACCTGCTTCCTGAAACTGCCCGGCCTCGGTGCCATAGCTGACCACATGGCTTGCGTTGTCACCGGTCAGGGCGCGAACCAAGGCTTCGGCCTCGCCATCCTTTTCGGGGACCAGACCGGGGATCGAGAAATTCTCGGAGATTTCGATCCGCGCTTCGGGGTGAACGGCTTGCATTCGCGCCTCAACCGCGCGCACCTGTTCGAAATAGGCATCACGCCACGCGGCTTTGCTTTCATCCGGCACCGTGCGGAAATCCAGCATGAAATGGCAATCCTTGGCTGTGATATTATGCGCGGTGCCGCCTTCGATCATGCCTACATGGACCGTGGTCCAGGGCGGATCGAACACCGCTGCCGTTTCGCTGGTTGTGGCCCCCTGATTGCGGGCGTTCTGTTCATTCGCCCAATTGATCAGCGGCGCGGCTTCCATGATGGCATTTACACCTGTGTGCATGATCGAGCTATGAACCTCGAACCCGACCATATGCGTGTCATAGCCAAAACCGCCCTTGTGGCCGGTGACAGCCTGCATTGTCGAAGGTTCGCCCACGATCACAGCCGAGCCTTTGGGCAGCACCTTGTTCATCGCCTCGATCATTGGCGGAGCGCCAGTGCACCCGACCTCTTCATCGAAGCTCAACGCCAGTTGCAAGGGGCGCTTGAGACCCGCATCGCGCGCCTCGACCAGTGCCCAGATCGCCAGCGCGTCAAAGCCCTTCATGTCGCAAGTGCCGCGTCCGTAATACTTGCCGTCCTTTTCAGTGACAGTGAACGGATCCGTGTCCCAGGGTTGACCGTCCACCGGGACGACATCGGTGTGACCCGAGAGGACAACGGCCCCCTCTTCCCACGGGCCGACATGCGCAAAAATCGCCGCCTTGTGCGGCTGATCCGGGTCCGGCCAGCGATGGGCCTCGATACCGTGTTCGTTCAGGTAACCTTCGATCCAGTCCACCAGCGGCAAGTTTGTGTCACGGCTTACAGTCGGGAATGAGATCAGTTTGGTCATGATCTCAAGCGGCGTCAGACGCTGTGGCATATGTGTTAGTACCCGCTATCCGTGGTCAGGATGAAATGGCCCGGCTCAACCTCGTTGTAATTCGACGGTTCTGGCGCGTATCCAATTGGATGAATGGGCGACGGTATCGGCTTGAAATTCAAGTCTTTTTCCGATTTTCGTTTGTTCGGGTCCGCGATTGGAACCGCCTTCAACAGCGCCTGCGTATACGGGTGCTGCGGGTTCTCAAATACTCTTGCGCGCGGTCCCAATTCGACAATCCGGCCCAGGTACATAACGCCCACATGGTGGCTGACCCGCTCGACAACGGCCATGTCGTGACTGATGAACAGGTAAGACAGGCTCAGCTCGGATTGCAGCTCCATCATCAGGTTCAGCACCTGCGCCTGCACCGACACGTCCAGCGCCGAGACCGCCTCATCCGCGATGATCAGTTTCGGGTTCAAGGCCAACGCGCGGGCGATTGCGATCCGTTGGCGCTGGCCGCCAGACATCTCATGCGGGAAACGGCGCATGAAGCTGCGCGGCAGTTGCACCTTGTCGAACAGCTGCGCCACGCGATCTTGCAGCTCCGACCCCGAGGCCACGCCATAGTTGCGCATCGGTTCGGCCACTTGGTCGATCAACTGCATCTGCGGATTGAGCGAAGCGAACGGGTCCTGAAAGATCATCTGCATATCCAGCCGCGCTTTGCGCAGACCGGATTGGTCTAGCTTCATGATATCGACGCCGTCCAGATTGACCTCACCCGCCATCGGCTCGACCAATCGCAGGATCGAGCGCCCGGCCGAGGACTTGCCGCAACCCGATTCGCCAACGAGGCTGAGCGTCTGCCCTTTGTTCAGCGTGAACGAGACATCCTCAACAGCATGAACGTTTGAGATCGTCCGGCGCAGCAAGCCGCCTTTGACCGGGAAACGCGTGGTCAGGTTCTTGACCGTCAGTAGTGTTTCTTCCGTGCCTGGAATCGGAGCGATATTTTGCCCCTCGACGCCAAGCAGTTTCATCGGCTCGGGCGCGGCCTTCCCCTGCATCTCACCCAGTTTCGGCACCGCAGCCAGCAGCGCCTTGGTGTAGTCATGTTGCGGGTTTTCGAAAATTTCGGTGACCGGGCCCTCTTCGACCTTGTTGCCACGGAACATGACCACGACGCGGTCGGCCATCTGTGCCACAACGGCCATGTCATGGGTGATAAACATCACCGCAGTGCCGGTTTCGCGTTTCAAACGGTCCATAAGAGCCAGAATCTCAGCCTGAATGGTCACGTCCAATGCGGTCGTCGGCTCGTCCGCGATCAGCAGACGCGGCTCGCACGCCATCGCCATTGCGATCACCACGCGCTGGCGCATGCCGCCTGAAAGCTCGTGCGGGTACTGCTTCAACCGGCGCTCGGGTTCGGGGATTCGCACCTGCCGCAGCAGCTCCAAAGCGCGTTCTTCGGCCTGCGTCTTGGACATGTCCTTGTGAATGCGCAGCCCTTCGGTCAGTTGCCGACCAACGGTGAAAACCGGGTTCAGGGCGGTCATCGGCTCCTGAAAGATCATACCGATCTCGTTGCCGCGAATCTGTTTCATTAAATCCTGATCGGCATCGGCCAGGTCCATCTCGGCCCCGTCGCGGCGGTCAAACAGCAGCTCGCCACCGGCGATTTCGCCTCCGCCAAACTCAACAAGACGCATCAGAGACAGAGATGAAACCGACTTGCCCGAGCCCGATTCGCCAACAATACAAACCGTTTCGCCCGGATTCACCTCGAACGAGACGTCCTCAACGCCCACGACCGGGCCGTCTTTCGTCTGAAACTCCACCCTCAGTTTTTTGATCTGGGCAATTGGTTGATCCAGCACGCGCGCGCTCCCTTTTGGGTCGTTTTGTTTTTATGGATGCCGAACGCTAAGGCGGCGAGCCAGGAAAAGTCAAACGCAATGCACGATTTCGTGACGGCAAGGCTTGCAATTTTCCTAAGTTCTGTTTCGATACCCGCGTAACCGACAACCAGCGAAGGCAGAAATCGCGTTGCGCGAAATGCAATTGCTATTTCTAACAATGCCTTAGCCAATAGTCGGCAACGCCAAATCCGCAGGCATTGCGGAGATAATCGAGACACGCAAGTGTCCAATTCGGGAGTGACTTATGAAGATCAAAACCCTTTTGCTTGGTGCGATTGCAAGCACGGCGATGGCCCCAGCGGCCTTTGCCGAGCGCGGATCGGACGGCAATGTCAGCATCATTTATTGGCAGGCTCCGTCAATTATGAACCCGTTTCTGTCGGGTGGCACAAAAGATGTTGAGGCAGCCTCGCTGGTTATCGAACCGCTTGCACGCTACGACCAAGACGGGAACATGGTGCCGTATCTGGCTGCTGAAATCCCGACCGTTGAAAATGGCGGCGTCAGCGAAGACCTGACCACCATTACCTGGAAAATTGCGCCTGGCCTCACATGGTCGGACGGTACTCCGTTCACCTCGGCCGACGTGGTCTTTACCGCAAACTACTGCATGGACCCCGAAGGCGGTTGTGCTCAGGTGACCAAGTTTGAAGGCGTCACCGATGTCGAAGCTGTCGATGACCTAACCGTAAAGGTAACGTTCGACGCACCGACCCCCTTCCCCTACGGACCGTTTGTGGGTGGTGAAAGCCCTATCATTCAGGCCGCTCAGTTCGCTGACTGCATGGGCGCAAAAGCCCCTGAATGTACAGATCAGAACTTCAACCCAATCGGCACTGGCCCGTTTGTCGTCACCGAGTTCAAGCCGAACGACGTGATCACATTTGCCGCCAACGACAACTACCGTGACCCGGCCAAGCCGGCATTTGCCAGCGTGACCTTCAAAGGTGGCGGCGACGCAACTGCTGCTGGCCGTGCGGTTATGGAAACCGGCGAGTTTGACTATGCCTGGAACCTGCAGCTGGCCCCAGAGGTCATCGCGCAGATGCAGGAAGGTGGCAAAGGTACTCCGGTCGCAGGCTTTGGCCCGCTGGTCGAGCGTATCATGCTGAACCAGACCAACCCGTCGCCCGACCTGCCGGAAGGTGAGCGCTCGACAGCCGCGCATCCGCACCCATTCCTGCAGGATCCGGCCGTTTACAAAGCCATGTCCATGGCCATTGACCGCCCGCTGCTGGTGGAAATCGGCTACGGTCAGGCTGGCAAGGTGACCTGTAACTGGGTTCCGGCTCCGGCTGCGTTTAGCTCGACCTCGATGAGCTGTGACACGCAGGATATCGAAGGCGCTAAAAAGCTGCTGGATGACGCAGGCATCGTTGATACCGATGGCGACGGCATTCGTGAAAAAGACGGTGTGCCGCTGAAAATCGTCTACCAGACCTCGACCAACGCTGTGCGTCAGGACTTCCAGGCACTGATCAAGGAATGGTGGAGCCAGATCGGCATCGAATCCGAACTGCGCAACATCAACGCATCGGTCTTCTTCGGTGGTGACCCTGGTTCGCCTGACACCTTCCAGAAGTTCTATGCCGACGTTGAGATGTACGCCAACACCTTCAACGGCACCGACCCGCAGTCCTATCTGGGCAACGGTCTTTGCGACAAGGCACCGAAGCCAGAATCGCAGTGGCAGGGTGAGAACATCAGCCGCTTCTGCAACGAAGAGTTTGACGCCTTGCACGCCAAACTGGCTGAAACCGCGGGTCTGGAAGCCCGTGCGGAGATCGCCAAGCAGCTGAACGACATCATGGTTCAAAACGGCGGTATGATTCCGCTGGTGCACCGTGGCCGTCTGTCGGCGCATGCAAACACCCTGGGTGGTGTTGTCCTGAACGTTTGGGACAGCGAGCTGTGGAACATTGCGGACTGGTACCGCAAGACCGGTTCCTAAGCGTTAATCTTGCAATATCGCGCCCCGATCTTTATCGGGGCGCGGTCATTTGCAGACCACTCCAACAAAAAGACGCATCAACAAAGGCGCCTTTGAATGCTCAACTTTACCATCAGACGACTGGTGCTGGCCGTACCCACGCTGCTGTTCATCAGCCTCGTCATCTTCCTGCTGCTCGAGCTTGCCCCAGGCGACCCGATGGCACAGGTTCCCCTCACCGTCCCCCCCGAAGTCAAAGAGAAGATGCGCGAGGCGTTAGGCCTTGGCCAGCCGATGCATATCCGGTTCTGGAAATGGATCGTGCAATTCTTCTGGATCGAACCGCAGGTTCTGATCGACCATATGTTTGGCACCACCTTCTCAGAAGGTGACCTGCGTGTGATTTCGTGGCAGACCCGCTCGCCCGTCATGGACATCGTCGTTCAGCGTATCCCGCAGACCCTGTGGGTGGTTGGCACCGCCTATGTGGTTGCTATCCTGATCGCCCTGCCCATCGGCATCTATTCCGCATACCGCCAGTATTCTTGGTTCGACCAGATGGGTACCTTCGTGTCGATGGTCGGCTTCTCGGTCCCGCCCTTCTTCTCGGGCGTGCTGGTGATCGTGATCTTCTCGGTCCAGCTGGGCTGGTTCCCATCGATCTATGACACGACTCACGTGGTGAATAGCTGGGATAGCTTCGTCGTACAGCTGAAACAGATGATCATGCCGGTCATGGTGCTGGCGCTGCAGATCACGGCGCAGTTGAGCCGCTTCATGCGCGCTTCAATGCTGGACAACCTCAACCAAGATTACGTTCGTACCGCCCGCGCCAAAGGGCTGAGCGAATACACGGTTGTGATGGTCCATGTCCTACGCAACTCGATGATCCCGGTGGTTACCGTTATTGCGCTGGGTATTCCGGCCATCTTCGGCGGCGCAATCATCACCGAGCAGGTCTTCAAGGTGAACGGTATCGGCCAGTTGCTGATCGGCGCGATTCAAGCCAACGACCTGCCGATGGTGCAGACGCTGACCTTCATCTTTGCCGTGTTGATCGTTCTGTTCAACCTGATCGCTGACGTTCTGTACGGCATTCTGGACCCGAGGATTCGCTATGACTGATACCGACAAATCAGACACGCTGGTCCCCGACGAAGGACTGGCCCCCGCTTCAACCGCATTGCCGACTGCGGGCGTGATGGACGACCTGGCCACCCCACCCCGCAGCCAGTGGCGCGATGTGTGGGATCAGTTCAAAACGCACAAAGGCGCGATGATCGGAGCGATCCTGTTCATCTTCATCGTCGCAGGTGTGTATTTGGGGCCGTACCTCTGGAGCATCGACCCAACCCAAATCGACATCCGGTCGCGTAATCAGGGCCCCAGCTGGGCGCACCCTTTCGGCACAGATCAGCTGGGCCGGGATATTCTGGCGCGGATGATGTCGGGGGGGCAGACCTCGGTCTCGGTGGGCATCACGGCTATGTTGCTGGCGTTGTTTTTGGGGTCGTTCATTGGTGTGATCGCAGGCTTCTTCAAACGCCTCGACGGGCCGTTGATGCGACTGACCGACCTGTTCCTCGCACTCCCCCTGCTACCGCTGCTGCTGGTCATGATGCTGCTGTTCCGCGAGCCTCTGTCCGCCGCATTCGGGCTGGAGCGTGGAATTTTCATCCTGATCGTCTGCGCCATCGGCATCACCTCATGGATGCCCACGGCCCGGATCGTACGCGGCGACGTGTTGGCCATCAAAGAGCGTGAATTCGTTCTGGCCGCACGCTCCATCGGCACCAGCAACCGGCAGATCATCACGCGACACATCCTGCCAAACGTGCTGTCTCCGATCATGGTGTCGGCAACGCTGGGGATTGCGACGGCGATCATCACCGAAAGCGCGCTGTCCTTCCTCGGGCTCGGCTTCCCACCGGACTTCCCGACTTGGGGCCGCTTGTTGTTTGATGGCGTCGACTATCTGCAGCAATACCCCGAGCGTGTGTTCTGGCCCGGCCTTGCGATCTCGCTGACTGTTCTCAGCGTGAACTATCTGGGCGATGGCTTGCGTGATGCGCTGGATCCGCGCATTCGCGGCCGGTGACAAAACTCAGTCGGCGCGCTTCAGCGCGCCGGCACAGACCACGATAAGCACCGCAAGCGGCAGCAAGACACCAAACGCCATCCGCAGCGACAGCAACTCGGCCAGAAACCCGATCAGCGGCGGTCCGATCAACAGCCCCCCATATCCTAGCGTCGCGACACTGGCGATAGCCTGTCCCGGTGGGGTGTTTGGGTCGTTGGCGGCCCGGCTGAACGCCAAGGGCATGATCACCGCATAACCGACCCCCATCAGCGTGAACCCAACCAGCGCCAATGGCGCAGCACCGGCAGACACCACGCAGAACACCCCTATCGCAGCAAAGACACCACCACCCCTCGCCGCTGCGACCGGGCCGACGCGCGCGATGAGGAAGCCGCCTGCCAAACGACACACCACCATTGCTACCGAAAAAACAGCATATCCCAAGGCTGCGACGCTCTCAGCGGCCCCAGTAACGTCGCGCAGGAAAAGGGCGCTCCAATCTGCGAGCGCACCTTCCCCCAACGCACCGCATAGCGCGGTGAAACCAACGAGGATCAACACCCCGGACGGGAATGCAAACACGGCACCTTGAGACTGCTCCGCGCGGCGCGACGTCCATCGCACCCATGACATAGCCAGAGCCAAGGCGACAACAACACCCCCCGCAACCAGGAAATGCTGCAGAACAGTCGCATCCAACTGAACCGCTGCAAATCCACTGACCGCCCCGAGGCCGGCACCAAGGCTCCACATCGCATGAAATGAGGACATGAGCGGTTTGTCGTAAGCCTGCTCTACCTCGGCTGCCCAAGCGTTCATCGCCACGTCCATCGAGCCATGAAAGGCACCGAACAGAAACAGGAACGCTGCAAGCATGGTGAAGCTGTCGGCCAGCGCCAGCAAAACCAGCGAAAAGGTGTACAGCACCGCGATGATCCGCGTGATCGATACGGCCCCAAACCTGTCGGTCAATCGCCCAGTAACCGGGAAGGAGCAGACGGCACCTGCTGCCATGAATAAAAGGCCATAACCAAGCTCTTCATGGCTGAGGTTCAGGTGATCGCGCACCGCCGGAATGCGAGAGGCCCAGATACCGAACAGGGCACCATTCAGCGCGAACATCGCGGTGACGGCGCGCCACGCAGAAACGACACTGATCATATTAAAGCTCCGCTTGTTTGATGCGCTTCGCCGGCTACTAGTACAACGCTACCAAACAGAGGCAAGCGCCGCTCACTCCAGCCGACGCCGAATTCTGCGGACGCCCACCCAAACGGCCAGAATGACCGGAACCGTGACCAAAGCAGTCAACATTCCCTTGCTGATCCCCGCCGACGTCAGAGGATACAGCAGATAGCTGACCAGTGAGACGGCGTAGTAGCTGATGGCAACCACCGACAACCCCTCGACCGTTCGCTGCAGGCGCAGGGCCTGATCAGCGCGGCGGTCCATGCTTTCCAACAAGGCCTGGTTCTGCGCGCTGCGTTCCACGTCCACACGTGTTCGCAGCAGATCTCCGGCGCGGATGGCCCGGTCTGACAGGGCCTGTAGGCGCAATTCAGTCGACTTCACGGTCCGCATCGCAGGGTCATAGCGGCGCATCATGAAATCGGCAAAGGTCTGCCCCCCCATGAACCGCTCTTCCCGCAAAACCTTGACGCGTTGGTTAACGATGGCCTCGTAGGCACCCGTGGCCCCAAACCGAAAAGAACAGCGTGCCGAGATCGTCTCCAACTCGGTCGAGGTTTTTAGAAGCTGCGGTAGCATATCATCGGGATGTTTGCCGCCATCGGTCATCTCGCCCATCAGCGCGGTCAGCTTCTGATCCAACTCGCCAATGCGCGTTGTCAGAGATTTGACCCGCGCAAACCCCAGCATGGACATGGCCTTGTAGGTCTCGATTTCGCACAGGCGCTGGATGATCCGTCCAACCCGGCGCTCTCCAGTTCCATCCGACACGAACAGCGCAAACCGCATGTGCCCTGCGGGGTCGATGCGAAAATCGCTGGCGCAGATCGCGGCATCGTCTAAAACGCGCGACACAGCAAGGCTTTCGGGTTCGAACCAATCCGGTAGCAGGTTCTGGACGACGTCATCCACTGGGCGCGGAACAACCCGTAGCAAAGCCGACGTGATCCTTTGGCCGGGACTGGCCATCATCCAATCCGGGGGGAAGACTTCGAAGTCGGCGGGGTTGAACGCCCGCTCACTCACGTTCTGAGAGATCGCGGTAAAGGTTACGAACTCAGTGTGTTGCTCCCACTTGAGCCAATAGCGTCCGATCTGCCCCGCATAGTGGGTCGCGTCGGGCTGAGGGTGCTGCGCGCCGTGGCGATCCAGCAGATTGATCAAATGCGCAATGTCGTCCTGCCGGTCCCCACCTTGCGACGTGCCGGGCTTCTTGATCGCCAGAAAGGCAACCGTGCATGGAACCTGCGCCACCGGAAAAGGTCGGGCGTGCAGTTCATTGGCAAGCCGATAGCGTAAAGGGTGGTCATCGATTGGCGTCATGCGGGGCTCCGATTCATCCGACACACTATACGGCACACCCAAAATACATCAATTCCCATTTTATTTCAGATACTTACAAGAATGCGACGGTATACATTCCAGCCAATTCATTGATTTGGCTGCCATAGCTCGATGGGATTGCCCTCGGGATCGTGGATACGGGCAAATTTGCCCACCTTGCTATCCCAATCCGGATTGGTTTCGACGGTGATGCCTGCGTCCTGTAGCTGAAGTGTCAAAGCGGCCAAATCATCAACCCTGAAATTGATCATCCACTGCTGCTCGCTTCGGCCAAAATACGCGGTATCCTGCGCAAAGGGTGCAAAGACCGTATAGCCTTCGGCCTGCTTCCAAGGGACCGGATCGTAGTGGTTTACCCCCAGGTGCTTTTCATACCATTCACTCAGGGCCTTGGGGTTCTTGGCGCGAAAAAAGACCCCGCCGATTCCGTTTACTTTCTCCATGAACTTGCTCCCACACAGTGCCTGTCAGACCTAAAATAGCATATCAAGCCTGCTTCATCTGGCTGCAATACTCTGGAGGCGCGAAAGCCAAGCCCGTTTCAAAGTAGAAAAGAAAAGGGCGCCCGCAGGCGCCCTTTGCAATTGAATTGTGCGTTTTGATCACTCGATCATCGGCAGCAGCTTATCCAGAGACTGCTTGGCATCGCCATAGAACATGCGCGTGTTCTCTTTGAAGAACAGTGGGTTCTCGATGCCCGAATAGCCAGTGCCCTGACCGCGCTTGGACACAAAGACTTGCTTGGCCTTCCAGCATTCCAGAACCGGCATACCGGCGATGGGGCTGTTGGGATCCTCCTGCGCCGCAGGGTTCACGATGTCGTTCGAGCCGATGACGATGGCCACGTCCGTGTCCGGGAAATCGTCGTTGATCTCATCCATCTCCAGCACGATGTCATACGGCACCTTGGCCTCGGCCAGCAGAACGTTCATGTGGCCCGGCAGACGTCCGGCAACGGGGTGGATCGCAAAGCGCACCTCTTTGCCCTTGGCGCGCAGCTTGCGGACCAGCTCGGACACCGATTGCTGTGCCTGAGCGACAGCCATGCCGTAACCCGGGATGATGACAATGCTGTCCGCATCGTTCAGCGCAGCGGCAACGCCGTCAGCCTCAATCGCGATTTGTTCACCTTCGACAGCCATTTGCTCGCCCTGCGGGCCACCGAAACCGCCCAGGATCACGCTGACAAAGTGACGGTTCATCGCCTTACACATGATGTAGGACAGGATCGCACCCGACGAGCCGACCAGAGCGCCAACAACGATCAGCAGGTCGTTGCCAAGGCTGAAGCCGATCGCGGCTGCCGCCCAACCCGAATACGAGTTCAGCATCGACACAACCACCGGCATGTCAGCACCACCGATGCCCATGATCAGGTGATAGCCTATGAACAACGCCGCCAGTGTCATCAGGAACAGCGGGAACAGACCGCCCGAGCTGGTGTACCAAATCAGACAGATCAGCGAGAGCCCCGCCGCTGCTGCGTTCAACATGTGACCACCGGGCAGTTTGGTCGCCGCCGAGGTCACTTTTCCGGCCAGCTTGCCATAAGCCACGACCGAGCCGGTAAAGGTGATCGCACCGATGAAGATGCCCAGGAACAGCTCAACATGTAGGATCGCCAGTTCCGCCGGAGTCTTCTTGGCGATCAACTTGGCAAAGGCGCCAAGGTCGGACAGGTCCGCCTGACCCGCGCTATCTTTGATCGCCATGACCTGAGCCACGTTTCCGATCTCGAAATGCGCGTTGAAGCCGACGAACACAGCCGCCAGACCAACCAGCGAGTGCATTGCGGCAACTAGCTGAGGCATCTCGGTCATCTGGACGCGCTGCGCCACGTATTGACCGATCAAACCGCCGCCGATGATCAACAGGATGGACAGCAGCCACAAGCCCGAACCCGGACCGACCAGTGTGGCGAAAACCGCCAACGCCATACCAACGATACCGTACCAGACCGCGCGCTTGGCGCTTTCCTGGTTCGAAAGGCCGCCGAGCGACAGGATGAATAGGACAGCCGCAACAACATAAGCGGCAGAAGTGAAGCCAATCATATGCCCGACCTCCTTAGGATTTCTGGAACATGGCGAGCATGCGCCGGGTTACGAGGAAGCCGCCGAAGATATTGATCCCGGCCATGAACACGGACAGTGCCGCCAGCAGAATAACCAGGAACGACCCGGACCCAATCTGCATCAACGCCCCAACGATAATGATCGACGAGATCGCGTTGGTGATCGCCATCAGCGGTGTGTGCAAGCTGTGCGCAACGCCCCAGATCACCTGGAAGCCCACAAAGATCGCCAAAACAAAGACGATAAAGTGCTGCATGAAGCTTGCCGGAGCGATCAGCCCCACCAGCAACATCAGCGCGCCACCAACACCCAGCAGGGTGAACTGCTGCTTGGTCTGCGCCTTGAAGGCTGCGATTTCCTGCGCCTTCTTCTCTTCCGGGGTCAGTTCCTTGACCTCGGGCTTTTTCTGCGCCGCAATCGCCTGCACCTTGGGCGGCGGCGGCGGGAAGGTGATCTCACCCTCATGGGTCACGGTCGCGCCGCGGATCACGTCATCTTCCATGTCGTGATTGATCTGACCGTCCTTCTCAGGCGTCAGGTCTGCCATCATGTGGCGGATGTTGGTCGCATACAGAGACGACGCCTGCGCCGCCATCCGGCTGGGGAAGTCGGTATAGCCGATGATGGTCACGCCATTGTCGGTCACGATCTTCTCGTCCGCGACGGTAAGCTTACAGTTGCCGCCTTTCTCCGCCGCCAAATCGACGATGACAGAGCCCGGCTTCATCGCTTCGACCATATCCTTGGTCCAAAGCTCGGGCGCTTCGCGGTTCGGGATCAGCGCGGTGGTGATCACGATGTCCATCTCAGGCGCCAATTCACGGAACTTGGCCAACTGCGCTTCGCGGAACTCCTCCGACTGAACCGATGCATAGCCGCCAGTGGCCGCGCCGTCCTGCTGGTCTTCTTCAAAGTCCAGATAGACAAACTCGGCCCCCATCGACTCGACCTGTTCGGCCACTTCGGGGCGCACGTCGAACGCATAGGTGATCGCACCCAGCGACGTCGACGTCCCGATCGCGGCCAGACCAGCCACACCGGCCCCCACGATCAGCACCTTGGCAGGGGGCACCTTACCCGCCGCCGTCACCTGACCGGTGAAGAAACGACCAAAGTTGTTGCCCGCCTCGATTACCGCGCGATACCCAGCGATATTCGCCATCGAGGACAAAGCGTCCATCTTTTGCGCACGGGAAATACGCGGAACCATCTCCATCGCGATGACATTCGCGCCTTTGGACTTGGCAGCCTCCATCCCTTCTTCGTTCCCGGCCGGGTTGAAGAAAGAGATCAGCGTCTTGCCTTTGGTCAGACGCTTCAGCTCGGTCTCATTCGGCTGGCGCACCTTGGCGACGATATCCGCAGCTTTCCAAAGCGACGCCGCGGTTTTCATAACCTCGACACCGGCCTCTTCATAAGCCGCATCAGAAAAGCCTGCCGCAGCACCGGCACCCTTTTCGATCAGGCAGTCATAGCCCAGTTTTTGCAGCTGGCGCGCCGAGTCCGGCGTCATCGCCACCCGGTTCTCACCGTCAAAAACTTCTTTTGGCGTTCCTATCTTCAACGGAGAGCCTCCTTTACTTTCGATATGTTCGCGCGAGTTCTTTGCATCTTTCGTTCAATCCCCACCTACATTGCGAAAGATTATTTCGCAACTGCAGCATTCGTTACGTTGTGTCATTGGCAGTACACCTTCAAATCCAACGCCGCGTCTTTTGCGCATAACGGGCGAAGTCAGCGCGAAATTTGCGGCGCAAGCGATCCTCTTCCGGCTCGATAAAGCGGCGTTCCAGGATCCAGACGAAAATCGGCACGAGAACCAGCGACAAGACCGCATCGAAGCGCAGGATCAAACCGGTCAGGATAAGAACGTCCCCCAGATAGATTGGGTTCCGGCTGCGTTTGAAAATTCCGCTTTGCACCATGCTGGATGGGGTCTGGTGTGGCATTACCGTCGTCTGATGGCGGCGGAATTCGACGACCGCCAGAACAGCCAAAAGAATACCGCCCCCGACTAGCACGCCGCTGGCAAGATCAGTCAACCACCCTTCAAGGGACAGTCCAAAGGACAGGTGTCGCGCTTGAAACCACGCGAGGCAAGCCGCCCCCAGCAACCAGATCGGAGGGATGTCGATTTTCTGCATTCGCGCTGATTACCTGTCGATATCTCTCAAAGAAAGTGTCGTTTTCGACAGTTTGTCTACCGCTTTCCGACCTTAAGATCAAAACATCAAAAGGTCGCGGCAATTTATTTCGGAGATATGCATCGGTAGACAGCGCTTAGCGCATCCGATAGCCAACGGATATAACCAAAATAAACAACAGGGCCCAGCCGGAATGACCGACTTCAAAGCAACCAAAGCCATGTTCGAACTGCCCGAAGGCATTCTCTATCTTGACGGCAACTCTCTGGGTCCGTTGCCAAAGGCGGTTGATGCGCGTCTGCACCAGACGGCGACGCAGGAATGGGGGCAGATGCTGATTACCGGTTGGAACAAGGCCGGATGGATGGGATTGCCCACGGGTCTGGGGGATCGGATCGGATGCCTGATCGGGGCAGAGGCAGGCAGCGTTGTGGTGGGTGACACGCTGTCGATCAAAGTCTATCAGGCCGTTGCTTCGGCGTTGGAGCTGAACCCGAACCGCAAGGTTGTGCTGTCGGACAACGGCAATTTCCCATCCGATCTGTATATGGCGGACGGATTGCTGCGCTCTCTGGGCGCGGAGTACGAATTGCGCGTTGTCGCCCCGGAAGAGGTCGCTGAAAGCATCTCCGAAGAGGTCGCCGTTCTGATGCTGACCGAGGTCGACTATCGCACTGGCCGTATGCACGACATGAAGGCGCTGACCGAATTGGCCCATGCCAAAGGTGTGGTGACGGTCTGGGATTTGGCCCATTCCGCCGGTGCAATTCCGGTCGACCTGGCCGGGTGCAACGCCGATTTTGCGGTCGGTTGTACCTACAAATACCTCAACGGCGGCCCCGGTGCGCCCGCGTTCATTTACGTTGCTCCGCGCCTGTCCGACCGTGTGCGCCCGGCGCTTTCGGGATGGCTGGGGCACGAAGCACCGTTTGCCTTCGATCTCGACTATCGTCCCGGTTCAGGGATCGAGAGGATGCGGGTCGGTACCCCTCCGGTCCTGCAAATGACCGCGCTGTCTGCGGCGATGGATGTCTGGGACATGGCCGAGATGGCCGATGTCCGGGCGAAATCCATCGAACTGACCGAATTGTTCATCGCAAAGGTCGAGGCCACCTGCCCCGGCCTAACCCTCGCCAGCCCACGCGATCCGGCGCGGCGCGGTAGTCAGGTCTCATTCCACTTTGCCGAAGGCTATGCCGCCATGCAGGCACTGATTGCCCGCGGCGTGATCGGAGATTTCCGCGCGCCAGACATCATGCGCTTTGGCTTCACGCCACTTTATGTTGATGAAAGCGACGTGGAACAGGCCGCAGAGACTCTTGCGGACATAATCACCAATAACCTGTGGGACCAACCCGAGTACAAAATCCGCCAGCGGGTTACTTGACTTCGAGTCCGGCACCCAGCAATTCAGCCAATTGCGAGATGCGCTGCTCGAATTCAGCCGCGTTGGTCGCGGTCATCTTGACGCCCATCAGGGTCGCGGTGATGGTCTTCGCGGTCTCTTCCGGGCCGTTTGGCAGGCGAACGCGTCCGGCGCTGTCTTCGCGACGCAACCAGTCGGCATAGAGCGCGGTCATTTCCGCCTCACCCTCGGCCAGAATGTCCGAGGCAGTCGATTTGCTGGTGTCCAGCATCTCTCGCCCGTGGGGAGAGGTCAGTATCTCAGCCAACCCCTTGATCTGGCCGTCAATCGCGCGCGCCAAACGCTGGGACACGCTACCATTGCCCGACAAGGCCCGCGATACGTTTGCGGTTTTCTCGGCGTAATGCGCGCGCGTCAGGCTGCGCACGATCGCCTCTTTGTTCTTGTACTGCAAATACACGGCTGGGCGCGACATGCCCGCCCCTTTGGCGATGTCGTCCATCGAGGTTTTGCGGAACCCATAGGCCGCGAACGCCTCAAGCGCCGACGCAAGAATGGCCTGTTGCCGCGGATCGTCCTGTTTTTCCGTCATGAAACCGATCTGACACTTTTCGTTTAATTTGTCAATTGACATACTGACACTTTCAGACAATTATGTCAGAAACCGCCACAGCTACGAGAGGTGTGCCATGGCAACCGCGCTGAAGATCAACGGCAAGCAACATCAGGTTGACCTGCCCGACGACGTCCCCCTGCTTTGGGTCCTCCGGGATGAGGTCGGCCTGACCGGAACCAAATTCGGCTGCGGCGTAGCTGCTTGCGGCGCCTGCACCGTGCATATCGACGGAGAGGCCGTGCGCTCGTGCCAGGTGTCGCTGTCCGATGTCTGGGGCGATGTCACCACAATCGAAGGCATCGGCTCGCCCGAGGCGATGGCCGTGATCCAGCAGGCTTGGGTGGATCATCAAGTCGCGCAATGCGGTTACTGTCAGTCCGGTCAGATCATGCAGGCGGCGGCTTTGTTGGCCGAAAACCCCGCCCCAACAGATGCGGATATAGATGACGCGATGCAGGGCAACCTGTGCCGTTGTGGCACCTATCCCCGCATCCGCGCCGCGATCCAAGATGCCGCTGGCAAGTTGCAGGAGGCTTAAGACATGGGCAAAGTTGGAAAAATTCTGCGCCGCACTTTCCTGATCGGCTCGGCCGCGATTGTCGGCGGTGTGGCCTTTGGTGCCTACTACGTCACCCGTCCCGCCCCGAACCCGCTGAAACCCGGCGAGGGTGAGGCCGCGCTGAACCCATTCATTCTGATCGACCAGAATGGCGTCACCCTCTTCGCCCCGCGTGCCGAAATGGGACAGGGCGTAAGGACAACCTGGGCTGCTTTGATCGCCGAGGAGTTGGACGTCGATCTTGATCAGATCAACGTGCTGCATGGCCCGGCTGCGGCGGCGTACTATAACTCCGCATTGGTTGGCGAAGGGCTGCCAAACAAAGGCTACGACATCTCGAACTTCCAGCACAATCTGGGCGAGGCGCTGGGTGTCCTCAGCAAAGCGCTGAGCCTTCAGGTCACCGGTGGCTCGACCTCGATGAAGGACGGGTTCGAGCGGATGCGGCAGGCCGGAGCATCGGCGCGTGAGACGCTGAAGCGGGCCGCTGCCGACCGTCTGGGGGTTGACCCGTCGCAATTGCAGACGGCATCGGGGCACGTCATCGCACCCAATAGTGACAAGATCGCCTATGCCGACCTTGCGATGGATGCGGCCGGTCTTGAGCCGGTCGAGGTGCCTCTGCGTGACCCGTCCGAGTGGCGGTATCTGGGTCAGACCCAACCGCGTCTGGACATGGTTGGCAAGGCGACTGGCACCGCAGAATTCGGCGTAGATGTCCGCCTGCCCGGTATGAAATTTGCAGCCGTGCGTATGAACCCCAAGCTGGGCGGCGCGATGAACGGCTATTACGACAGCGCTGCAAAAGACATGGCGGGGGTCGAACAGATCGTTGATCTGGGCACTGGCGTTGCGGTCATCGCCAAAAACACATGGCTTGCCAATCAAGCGGTCGAAGCGATCGACGTTGATTGGGGGGATGCCACCTACCCGCCGGAAACCGACGGCATCTTCGCCAAGATCGCCGAGGCGTTTAACGACGCCCCGAACTCGACCATGCGTGACGACGGCGACGTCAGCGTCACACCCGAAGGCGCGACCGAAATCACCGCCGAATACCGCCTGCCCTATCTGGCCCACGCCACGATGGAGCCGATGAATGCCACCGCGCTCTACACCGGCGACACTCTGGAACTGTGGTGCGGCAATCAGGCCCCGACTCTGATCCAATTCCGCGTCGCCAATACCGCCGGTCTGGATACGGATGCGGTGCAGATCCACACCACCTATCTGGGCGGTGGGTTTGGTCGTCGTGGGGAACTGGATTTCGGCGAGATCGCCACCAAGGTCGCCATGGCCGTGCCCGGCACTCCGGTCCAGACGACCTGGAGCCGTGAAGAAGACATGCGCCACGACTACTACCGCCCTGGCGCGATCGCTCGGCTGCGCGGTGCTGTGAAGGATGGCAAAGCGGTGCTGATCGACGGCGCGGTTGCCGCGCAATCCTGCACGCAGCAAGCGGTTGAGCGCTATACCGGTATGCCCGGTGCAGGGCCCGACAAGGTTCTGGTCGAGGGCTTCTTCAACCAACCCTATGCGGTTCCGAACTACCGGATGAGCGGCCATATCGCGAAGCTCGACGTGCCTGTTGGCTTCTGGCGCTCGGTCGGCAATAGCCACAACGGCTTTTTCCACGAAACCTTCATGGATGAGATGGCCCATGCCGCAGGACGCGACCCGCTGGAATTCCGGCTGGAGTTGATGAAGACCGAACACACCCCCTCGGCAGGTTGCCTTGAAGCTGTGAAAGAGATGTCGGGCTGGACCGGCCAAACCCCGGCTGGCGTCGGTCGCGGCGTTGCCTTTACCTACAGCTTTGGCACTCCGGTCGCGCAGGTGATCGAGGTGGTCGACGAAGACGGCACCATCCGCATCAACAAGGCGTGGATCGCCTGTGACATGGGTCTCGCGTTGGACCCAGAAAACGTCAAGGCGCAGATGTTCGGTGGAATGATGTATGGCCTGAGCGCCGCTTGCTACGGCGAAATCACCTTTGCCGAGGGCGAAGTCGAGCAGTTCAACTTCCCCGACTATGACGCAATTCGCATGCACACGGCTCCGCAGGTCGAAGTGCGCGTTCTCGAGACCAACCGCCATATGGGCGGCGCAGGTGAGCCCGGTACACCCCCCTCAATGCCGGCCTTAGGTAATGCGCTGTTTGATCTGACCGGAGAACGCGCGCGAACCCTGCCGCTGATCAATCAGTTCGACCTACTGATTTGATCGCGACGCACCGGTCCGGCATCCCCTCCCGGACGGACCGGTGCCAAAACTTATGCTGTTTGCTGTAGGAACCGCGTGCTTGATCCTGCAGACCAGGCTTTGACGGCCGCGCCAAACGCCTCAAACAACGGGCGCGAGACCGGGTCATTTGCAGCATCCCATTCCGGGTGCCATTGGACCGAGAGGGTAAAGCCCGGCGCATCTTTGACATAAATCGCCTCGGGCGTGCCATCCGGTGCGTGGCCGTCGATCACAACATTCTGGCCTACGGCCTTGATCCCCTGACCGTGCAGCGTATTGGTCATCACTTCGCGCGCACCGAACAGCCGATGGAACACGCCGCCTTCGTTCAGAGTTACGACATGGCGCAGGGCGAACTTTTCCTCAAGCGTTCCATCCGGTGGCATCCGGTGGTTCTGCCGCCCCGGAAGGTCGCGGATCTCGGGATAGAGCGTCCCGCCCATCGCCACGTTAACCTCTTGGAACCCGCGGCAGATTCCAAAGAACGGCTGGCCGCGCTCAACACATGCGCGTACCAGCGGCAAGGTAATCGCATCGCGCGCCCGGTCGAAATCGCCATGCGCTTCGGTCGGCGGCTCACCATATTCCTCGGGGTGCACATTGGGGCGCCCGCCCGTCAGAAGAAACCCGTCGCACGCGTCCAGCAACTCCTCGACCGAGACGTAACGTGGATCAGCCGGGATCAGCAGTGGCAAACACCCTGAAACATTCGCAACGGCATCCGAGTTCATCGTGCCACCGGCATGCGTCGGGTAGTTGTCATTCATCAAGTAAGAGTTGCCGATGATACCGACGACGGGTCGAGACATTCTGCTTTCCCAATTTGTTTCCTAAACGTGTGGAAAAGCTATCGGCAGGGACAACAGCGCGCAATAGCACAGGCCCTGTGTGTCAGCGCAAGTACCTGTTCAATGTCGCACATATATGCATCCGACGGGACATTGTCACAATCGGACTCTCATTGCCCGCTAAACGTGCAATGCAAAAAGTCCAATTTGGGCGAGAGAGCCAGCGCAGGCTCTCCCCTTCTTCAAGGAAATCAGCTTTCGCCAACAAGGTTCGCGGCTTCGATCCCTGCCATCGCAGCAAGCACGTCATTGTCCGATGTGTCGCCTGTCACGCCAACGGCGCCAATCACGGCACCTTTCTTGTCGCGCAACAGCACGCCACCCGGCACCGGAATGACCTTACCGCCATAAACTCCGTTCACTGCCGCCATGAAATAGGCCTGCGCTTCGGCCCGCTGCATCTGAGCTGTACCTGCCATCCCCAGCATGACCGAACCATAGGCCTTGCCCTGCGCAATTCCAAACCGTCCGGGGGCCGCGCCATCTTCGCGCTCGAACGCAATGACATGACCGCCCGCATCCAGCACAACGACCGAAAGCGGTTTCAATTCCAACCGGCGCCCCTCTTCCAGCGCTTTACGAATGATGGTGCGCGCCTTGCGCAAGGAAATTGCCATCCCTGATCCCTTTCATCTGGCTAAAAATATCCTCGGGGAAGCGCGAGTGGGCAGACAGCCCCCTCGGTCCCGGCCTATCCACTTAACCCAAGCTGGCTTTCAACTCCAAACGGCGGGCGTGCAGAACCGGCTCAGTATAACCGGACGGTTGCAAACGCCCTTTGAACACCAGATCGCAGGCCGCCTGAAAGGCAATGCTTTCAAAGCCGGGCGCCATCGGATGATATGCAGCGTCACCTTCGTTCTGACGGTCCACAACGGCGGCCATCTTCTGCATCGCCGCCATTACCTGTTCTTCGCTGACAACACCGTGGTGCAACCAGTTGGCCAGCGCTTGGCTGGAAATCCGACAGGTCGCGCGATCTTCCATCAATCCAATGTCGTTCAGGTCCGGCACTTTCGAGCATCCGACGCCCTGATCGACCCAACGCACAACGTAGCCCAGAATACCCTGCGCGTTGTTCTCGACCTCGCGGGTGATCTCATCATCACTGAGGTTGCGGCCACCCAGCAGCGGAACGGTCAGCAAATCCTCCAACGTGCCGCGTGCCCCACCTGCGGCCAGCTCGTCCTGACGGGCCAGAACGTCGACCTTGTGATAGTGCGTGGCGTGCAACGTCGCAGCGGTTGGCGAGGGAACCCATGCGCAAGTGGCACCGGATTGCGGATGGCCGATCTTAGCCTCCAGCATATCGCCCATGCGATCAGGCATGGCCCACATACCTTTACCAATCTGCGCCTTGCCTTTCAGGCCGCAGGCCAGACCGATATCGACGTTGCGATCCTCGTAGGACGCGATCCATGGTGTGTTTTTGATGTCGCCCTTGGGCAGCATCGGGCCTGCCTCCATCGAGGTGTGGATCTCGTCCCCGGTCCGATCAAGGAAGCCGGTGTTGATGAAGGCCACGCGCGATTTCGCGGCCCGGATACATTCCTTGAGGTTGGCGGAAGTGCGCCGTTCCTCATCCATGATGCCCACCTTCACCGTGCTGCGCGGCAAGCCCAGGATGTCTTCGACCATATCGAAAATCTCGACCGAGAACCCGACCTCTTCAGGACCATGCATCTTGGGCTTCACCACATAGACCGACCCGGTGACCGAGTTTCCGCCGTCGCGCGCCAGATCATGCATGGCGATCAACGTGGTGCAGAGAGCGTCCATGAGGCCCTCGCCGATCTCGTTGCCTTCGGCATCCAGCACGGCCGGGTTGGTCATCAGATGACCCACATTGCGCACCAGCATCAACGAGCGGCCTTTCAGACGCGCCTCAGCACCGTTCGCGTCTGTGAAGTACAGATCAGCTGCCAACCGGCGGGTAAATGTCTTGCCGGATTTGCTGACCTCTTCGGTCAGGTCACCCTTCATCAGACCCAGCCAGTTACCGTAGGCAACAACCTTATCCGCTGCATCCACACAGGCCACGGAATCCTCACAATCCATGATCGTCGACAACGCGGACTCGAGCCGAAGGTCCGAGATGTTGGCCGGATCAGCAGCGCCGATCGCGCTGATTGGGTCGATCATGATCTGAATGTGAAGACCGTTGTTTTTCAATAGGATGAACTCGGGCTTTTCAGCGGCGCCGCCATGGCCCACAAAGCTCGAGGCATCCGCCAGAGCAGGAACCAATTCGCCTGCCTCAACGCTCAGCTTTGTGACATCCGCCCAAGACCCGCTGGCCAATGGCACAGCATCGTCGAGAAACGCTTTGGCCCATGCAATGACACGCGCGCCGCGGGCGGCATCGTAGCCGCCGCCCGCAGGCAGATCACCCATCGCATCCGTGCCATAGAGCGCGTCATACAAGCTGCCCCACCGGGCATTCGCAGCATTCAGAGCAAAGCGCGCATTGGTGATTGGCACAACCAGCTGAGGGCCGGGCGTTGCGGCGATCTCGGGGTCGACATTGGCGGTTTCGATCTGAAAGTCTTCACCCTCGTCGACCAGATACCCGATCTCGTGCAGGAACGCTTTATAAGCATCGGCGTCGTGGGCCTCACCTTTGTGCTCCAGGTGCCATGCGTCCAGTTGGCTTTGAATCTCTTGACGTTTGGTAAGGAAGGCGCGGTTCTTGGGGCCCAGTTCGGATACCATCCGCGACAGGCCGTTCCAGAAGGTCTCGGCGGTGACACCGGTTCCGGGCAAAGCCTGACCTTCGATGAATGCGACCAGAACCGGATCGACCTGAAGTCCGCTGCGTGTCTGTCTGCTGGCCATTTTCTTCCTCTCCCACGAATGTACGCCACTGTATGCCGCCAGCATGTAGAGCGAAAGTTTCCGATAGGCAACGTATGCCGCTACGTTCTGGTAAGAAAATCTTACCAAAATGGCAGATCACCACCACTGACAGCGGATATAGGCGACTTGCAGCCCTGCCGCGATGCCCCTAACGTCGCCGTCGACCCAACCTTCATGAGGCCCCCGATGCGCGACGCCGCCCCCACCACGATCTATCTCAAAGACTACACCCCATTCGGGTATCTCGTGGACAATGTGCATCTGACGTTTGATCTGGCAGCAAATGCCACCCGCGTCACATCCCGCATCGCCTTTCGTCCAAATCCAGAGGCCAGCGATCGCACCTTTTTCCTGCATGGCGAGCAACTGAAGCTGATCCGCGCCTCCATCGACGGTGCCCAAGTGTCCCCAAACCTCACGCCTGAGGGGCTGACGGTTGCCGCCCCCGACGCCCCCTTTGTCTGGGAGGCGGAGGTCGAGATCGACCCCGGCAATAACACCGCGCTTGAAGGGCTCTATATGTCGAACGGCATGTATTGCACCCAGTGCGAGGCCGAGGGTTTCCGCAAGATCACCTACTACCCGGACCGCCCCGACGTGATGTCGACCTTCACGGTGCGTATCAATGGCGACCTTCCGGTGCTGCTGTCCAACGGCAACCCGTCGGGCAAAGGCGAAGGCTGGGCTGAATGGACGGACCCATGGCCCAAACCCGCCTATCTGTTTGCTCTGGTCGCTGGAGACCTCATCGCTCATCCGGGCCAGTTCACTACCATGTCCGGTCGCGATGTCGAACTGAACCTATGGGTTCGCCCCGGCGATGAAGGCAAATGTGCCTTCGGGATGGAGGCGCTCAAGAAGTCTATGAAATGGGATGAGGACGTCTACGGCCGTGAATACGATCTGGACGTGTTCAACATCGTCGCCGTGGATGATTTCAACATGGGCGCGATGGAGAACAAGGGGCTGAACATCTTCAACTCTTCAGCCGTTCTGGCCAGCCCGGAAACCTCGACCGATGTGAATTTCGAACGGATCGAGGCGATCATTGCGCATGAATATTTCCACAACTGGACCGGCAACCGCATCACCTGCCGCGACTGGTTTCAGCTGTGCCTCAAAGAGGGCCTGACCGTTTTCCGCGATGCGCAGTTCACCTCGGACATGCGCTCGGCTCCGGTCAAGCGCATCCACGACGCCATCGACCTGCGCGCAAGGCAGTTCCCCGAGGACAATGGCCCGCTATCGCACCCGGTCCGGCCCGAGAGTTTTCAGGAAATCAACAACTTCTACACCTCAACCGTCTATGAGAAAGGTGCCGAGGTCATCGGCATGCTGAAACGCTTGGTCGGGGATGAGGCCTATAGCAAGGCGCTGGATCTGTATTTCGACCGCCATGACGGGCAGGCCTGTACGATCGAGCATTGGCTGCAAGTCTTCGAGGACACAACAGGCCGCGACCTGAGCCAGTTCAAACGCTGGTACAGCCAGTCCGGCACCCCGCGCGTGTCCGTGGCCGAGGATTGGACGGATGGCACCTACACGCTGACGCTGAGCCAACGCACCGAGCCGACTCCGGGACAGAAGGACAAGCAGCCACAGGTCATTCCCGTCGCTGTCGGCTTGCTGGGCCCGAACGGCGACGAGGTTCACGCAACCCAAGTGCTGGAGCTGACCGAGGCCGAGCAGAGCTTTTCCTTCACCGGGCTTGCTGCCAAACCCGTGCCCTCGATCCTGCGCGATTTCTCGGCCCCTGTGATCCTTGAACATGCCACATCGAATGCCGAGCGCGCCTTTCTGCTGGCCCATGACACCGATCCGTTCAACCGCTGGCAGGCGGGGCGCTCGCTTGCCGAGGACACTCTGCTGCGCATGATCACCGAAGAGGCGACGCCGGAGTCCGATTATCTTGATGGCCTGTTGGCTGTGCTGCGCGATGAAACACTGGACCCGGCTTATCGGGCTTTGATGTTGGGCCTTCCGACCCAATCCGAACTCGCCGCCGCCCTATACGACAGAGGCGTAACGCCCGACCCGATGGCTATCTGGACCGCCGTAGAGACTCTCCGTCAAGCCACCGCGCAACATGTTCAGGACCTTCTGCCCAAGCTGCACAGCGAAACACTTGTGGACGCCCCTTATCAACCGGACGCGGCGCAATCCGGCAAGCGTGCATTGGGCGGAGCAGCGCTGGCTCTTACCGCTCGTCTCGACGGCGGCAGCAAGGCGGCAGACGCGTACCAAACTGCCGACAATATGACACTGCAACTGACCGCCCTGTCCTGCGTGCTGCGTGCGGGCAAAGGTGAAGCTGAACTGAGCGCGTTCTATGACCAGTGGAAACATGACCGGCTGGTGGTCGACAAATGGTTTGGCCTGCAGGTCTCGATGGCCGCCCCTCAGAGAACAGTAGAGGCCGCGCGGACCCTGACAGAGCATCCTGATTTCAATTGGAAAAACCCCAACCGGTTCCGTGCCTTGATGGGATCGCTGGCCATGAATCACGCGGGTTTCCATCAGGCAGACGGAGCGGGCTACGCCCTGCTTGCGGACTGGCTTATCCGGTTGGACCCGGTGAACCCGCAGACCACGGCGCGTATGTGTTCAGCGTTCCAGACGTGGAAACGATATGACGCCGACCGTCAGGCGCTCATGCGCGCGCAGCTGCGCCGGATCGCAGACACGCCCGACCTGTCACGCGACACGACCGAGATGGTCTCGCGCATCCTCGGCGCATGACTTCGTTCAGCTTTACACGGCAAAACCGGAACCCGCGTGTGGTGATTTTGCTGATCTGCATCTACGCGGTGCTGATCGGCCTGATCATTTTCCTGAACGCGGCATGGTGGTTGATGGCGTTGCTCGCGCTGGCAACACTCCCGGCGGTTTGGGATGTTGTGAAAGACACCAGCGCCGGGGTCGAACTGACCGGCGAGAAACTGCGGTGGTTCACCGGCCAACGCAGCGGTGAACTGGACCTGTCCGAGGTTGATCGATTCCGATTTGACACCCGCTGGGATTTCTCGGTTCGCGTTTCGGCAGTGCTTAAGTCAGACAAGCGCGTCCGCCTACCGGATGAGTCGCTGCCCCCACACAAAGAGCTTGAAGACGTGTTGCAGCAGGCGGGATTTACCGTTGAACGTCATCATTTTAGGGTTTTTTGAAACAATCCCAAGCCCATGGGGTAATTGATCACACCCCGGACTTACGCGCGCAACGACTCCTTGAAATAGACACAGTTTTTGGCAAACTGGACGCGTTACACGTTTGTTACAGTTCGAGTTTTGCCATGTTTCGGTCTTTCAGGGTGGTTGCCGCCCGTATTTTCGGCTCTTCCAGTCCCACCTCTACGCCTTTGCCTGCGTCGGTCGCGGATGCAACCGCGTGGCTTGTCGCCTCGGGGCAGTTGAACATCCCTATTGCGGAAACAGATGACACCGCCGGTCATCAGGTGATCGAACGCGGACGCCATCTGGCGCGTCAGGATATGTGGGTCGAACTCTCAAAAGAGATGCGGGCCGCGGATGACGCACGCGAAACAACACCCTGCGGCCAACCGGTTGCCGACCTGTTGGGGTTCGGAGCCCGGGCAGATGTTGTGCTGGCTGCGGAACATGCCCTGTCGGATGGCAGAACTCAGTCGGACTATGATTTTCTGGCGGGCATCTCTGAACTGGAGGGTGAAATTCAGAACCACCCCGATGATCCTATGATCGCCCTTGTGGTGGCATTGGCTCATATTGATTTGGCTTGGGCATGGCGTGGGACAGCAGACCCCAAAGACCTGCCTGCCCTGCATCAATCCCGGTGCGCCGCGCATTTCGACCGCGCTGCGGATTTGCTGAAGGGCTGTCGCTCTGAAATGCCGAACAGCCCAGCAATTGCCGCTGCGGATTGTGCCCTTTTGTCGGGCCACATCAGCCCGCGCACCCGTGTAGCGGACAAATACGAAGCGCTGATCACGCTTGACCCGCGAAACCATCGCCACATGCGCGCAATGGGCAGCCATCTTTTGCCACGCAGGTTCGGGACCTACGACCAGCTAGAAGTTCAGGCCCTACGCAACGCCGCGCGCACTCAGAAAACATGGGGTGCTGGCGGATATACCTGGGTCCAGTTCGATGCCATTGCATTGGATGACGAAGCCTGCGCGCGTGTGGATGTCGAGTATTTTCTGGAAGGTCTGCACGACATCGTTGAACGCCGCCCCGACCAGCAGACGATCAACCTGTTGGCGGCCTATTGTTCGGTCACGCTGCAAAACGGGATGGGCCGCAGCCCAAAGGCCGACATCGCCCGCAAACAGATTTGCGAGGCTGCAAACTGGCTGATCCGCGATCACCTGACCGAGTTGCACCCCCTGATCTGGGCCCATGCGGCGAACGGGTTTAGCAACAGCCTGCGCATCAACTCGACCGAGCGGTTCGCCGCCCGTGGCCGCCGGGATGCGCTGCGCGCGATCGCCAATCAACTGCGCGAGGAACTGCGCAGTGGTCAAAGCGTGACCTTCACGCCGACAGGGTTGCAAGTCTCAGGGAACTAACCCCTTGCCCCTTTGGCGCGCCGGGCCTAATACGCAAGCCTAGACTTCTGCGGAAATTAGAGGCGCGCCATGCTCGACCTGACATACGAAATGCCGAAAATCAAAACCATTGCCGGGGCCAAGCACGATTGGGAACTGGTGATCGGGATGGAGGTGCACGCTCAGGTCTCATCCAATGCCAAGCTGTTTTCCGGCGCGTCGACCCAATTCGGGGCCGAGCCGAACTCGAACGTGGCTTTCGTTGACGCGGCGATGCCGGGCATGCTGCCAGTGATCAACGAATATTGCGTGGAACAGGCCGTGCGCACGGGTCTTGGCCTGAAAGCGGATATCAACCTGAAATCGGCTTTTGACCGCAAGAACTATTTCTACCCTGACCTACCGCAGGGCTACCAGATCTCGCAGCTTTATCACCCGATCGTGGGTGAAGGTGAAGTGCTGGTTGAGATGGGCGACGGCACCGCGCGCATGGTTCGCATCGAACGCATCCACATGGAGCAGGACGCGGGCAAGTCGATCCACGACATGGACCCGCATATGTCGTTCGTGGACCTGAACCGGACCGGCGTCTGCCTGATGGAGATCGTCTCGCGCCCCGACATCCGCGGCCCCGAAGAAGCCGCCGCCTATATCGCCAAGCTGCGTCAGATCATGCGCTATCTGGGTACCTGTGATGGCAACATGCAGAACGGCAACCTGCGGGCGGACGTGAACGTCTCGATCTGTTTGCCGGGTGCTTATGAAAAGTATCAGGAAACGCAGGACTTCTCGCATCTCGGCACCCGCTGCGAGATCAAGAACATGAACTCGATGCGCTTTATTCAGCAGGCGATTGAGGTCGAAGCCCGCCGTCAGATCGCGATCGTCGAAGGCGGTGGTAAAGTCGATCAAGAAACCCGCCTATACGATCCGGACAAGGGTGAGACCCGCTCGATGCGGTCCAAGGAAGAAGCGCATGACTACCGCTATTTCCCGGACCCTGACCTGCTGCCGCTAGAGATCGAACAGGCATGGGTCGATGACATCGCCGCCAAGTTGCCGGAATTGCCCGACGAGAAAAAAGCGCGGTTCATCGAAGCGTTCGGCCTGACCGACTATGACGCCTCAGTCCTGACCGCCGAGGTCGAAAGCGCCGCGTATTTCGAAGAGGTCGCAAAAGGCCGCAACGGCAAGCTGGCCGCGAACTGGGTCATCAACGAGCTGTTTGGACGCCTGAAAAAAGAAGATCACGACATCACCGACTCGCCCGTATCTCCAGCGCAGTTGGGTGGGATCATCGATCTGATTTCATCGGATGCCATCTCGGGCAAGATCGCCAAGGATCTGTTCGAAATCGTCTACACCGAAGGCGGCGACCCGGCGCAGATCGTCGAAGAGCGCGGCATGAAGCAGGTCACCGACACGGGCGCCATCGAGGCCGCTTTGGACGAGATCATCGCAGCCAACCCGGCGCAAGTTGAAAAGGCCAAGGTAAACCCGAAGCTGGCAGGCTGGTTTGTCGGTCAGGTAATGAAAGCCACCGGCGGCAAAGCCAACCCCAAGGCCGTTAACGAGCTGGTTGCCCAAAAGCTGGGTTCGTAAGCCCGTTTTCAAAGTTATGCGACGGAGTCAGGCCACCTGCTTGACTCCCTTTTCTTTTGCGCCCTTTCTTCCGCGCAGGAGAGGTGCCATGACCAGAAAATTCGATCAGGAACTTGAAGACCGGCTGATGCGCTACGCGGCCATCGACAGCCAAAGCGATGAGACATCGCCTTCGACCCCCAGTACGCCCATTCAGTTCGACATGCTGAACCTGCTCAGGCAGGAACTCACCGAGATCGGCGCGCAGGATGTCGAGATAACCGGCGACAGCGTCGTTGTGGCGACCATTCCTGGCACCGCCGAAGGGCCGACCGTGGGGTTCCTCGCCCATGTCGACACCGCCCCTCAATTTAACGCAACCGGCGTCAAACCGCGCGTCATCAAAGGCTATAATGGCGGTGAGATCACCTTTCCCGATGATCCCGATCTGGTTCTGTCCCCGGACGAACACCCTTATCTAGCCGAAAAGATCGGCCATGATCTGATCACCGCTTCGGGCACCACTCTGTTGGGCGCTGATGACAAGGCCGGCGTTTCCATCCTGATGACCATGGCGCGGCACCTGATCGAAAATCCAGACATTCCACACGGGCCCATCCGCATTGCTTTCACTCCGGACGAAGAAATCGGACGCGGCGTGACCGAGCAACTGCCAAAGGACCTCAAGGCCGATTTCGCATACACGCTGGACGGGCAGGAAGTGGGGGAAATCGAATATGAAAGCTTTTCGGCCGACCGTGCGGTGATCAAGATCACCGGCGTTTCGATCCATCCCGGTTTAGCAAAGGAAAAGATGGTCAATGCCACTCATCTCGCCGCAAAGATCGTACAGACACTGCCGCAGGCGACGTTGACCCCGGAAGTCACCGATGGGCGCGAAGGGTTCATCCATGTCACCGACATGAATGGCGGCTCGTCCGAGATGGAAATCAAGCTGATCCTTCGGGATTTCGAGATGGAAGGTCTTGAGGCCCAGCGCGACCTGGTGCGCAAGGTCTGCGACGCCGTTCAGGCCTCCGAGCCTCGCGCGACCATCACCTGCGATATCAGCCATCAATACCGCAACATGCGCTATTGGCTTGAGAATGACATGACCCCCGTCGATTTGGCGCGCGAAGCCTGTCAGGAATTGGGGATCGAGCCGCTCTCGGTTCCGATCCGCGGCGGCACCGATGGCTCTCGCCTGACCGAATTCGGCACACCCTGCCCCAACCTCTTCACTGGTATGCAGTGCATTCACGGACCGTTGGAGTGGATTTCGGTGCAGGACATGGCGCTGGCGACCGAGCTTTGCCTCTCGGTTGTGGCCAAGGCGGCGCAGAGAACCGGCTGATTTGCGCCACTTGCGCAACGTCTCTTTCACCCGGCGACCTGCGTGATAAGTTGTCGACTAAAGGTACAAGGGAACAGTCGATGCCGCGCTACGAATACAAAGTCATTCCGGCCCCGCAAAAGGGCGCGAAGGCCAAAGGCGTCAAAACGCCCGAGGGCCGCTTTGCCACCTCGGTCGAGCAGGTGCTGAACGAAATGGGCCAACAGGGATGGGAATACCAGCGCGCCGAGTTGCTGCCCAGCGAGGAACGCTCGGGTCTGACCGGATCGACCACAAATTGGCGCAACGTGCTGGTTTTTCGGCGGGTGATTGAGGCCGACGCCACCGAGGTAGTGGCCCCCGTGGCCACACCATCGCCAACCGAAACGCCCGAGGGGGTGCTCTTGGCTCAGCCCGTTCCCGGGCCAGATGCGGTTCAAGCCCCGGAACCAATTTCAGCCGAAGTAGATGAGCCGCCGTTGACGTTGAAACCGAGCGAAGAGGCCAAGTAAAACGCATCCAGACCGCACGGACCAGAGGGTGTGGTTTAGATAACACGGATTGAGCCAACGAGACTCAGGCGGTCATCCGTTCCTGAGTTTTGCTCGTATCGTTCCAAAACATCCTTCGTCACAGAACAGGACCACGGTCGCGATGAAACCTTGCACCGCTCTTCTTTGTTTCCTCTCCGCATTCGCCTGCCAGATCGCGCTGCCTGCCACCGCACAACAACGTCTGGGTTGGGTCAGCCAGATCGACGGGCTCGCCGCATATCAGGGCAGCGCCGATCTGGATCAAGGCGGAGACTTCAGCGCGACGCGATCGTTCCTGCGGGCCACCGGACTTTACCGATTTGATAGCGAAACGTCACTTGGCATTTCAGTCAGCTACGGGCAGCTGGACTATGACTTCAGCGCGGCTGACAACCAGCCCTGGAACGACATTCGTGACATCCGAATATCGGCTCCTCTGCGGTTCCAGGCTGGACAGCGGGTCAGTGTGTTCGTGTCGCCTCAGGTCAGATGGGACTATCAGAAAGGCGCCGCATCTTCGGATGGTCGTACCTATGGTGTTTTTGCGGGCGTTGCGTGGCAGATCAGCGAAAGCCTGACCATAGGACCGGCCTTTGGCGCCTTCACGCAATTGGAAGATAGTGGTGTCGATTTCTTTCCCGCGCTTTTGGTGGATTGGGACATCAATGATCGCTGGAACCTGAACACCGGCTCCGGAATCGGTGCGACTCGCGGGCCGGGTCTCACCCTCAGCTACGCGTTGAATGACGATTTCAGCCTCTCACTGTCGGCCCGATCCGAAAAAATCCGCTTCCGGCTGGACGACGCGGAGCTGGCACCGAACGGGATCGGCGAAGACAAGAGCCTCCCCGTGGTTGCGTCGCTCAGCTATGCTCCGAATCCGGGCGTGTCTTTAACCGTCTTTGCTGGGGCCGAATTCGATGGCCGACTGACACTGGAGGACGAAAACGGCAACGAAATCAGCCGCCAGAGCTATGACACAGCACCTTTGGTCGGGCTCGCCTTACGACTCCGGTTTTAGACGAAATTAAACGCCAATATCCAACGCCAAGGCATGGATACGCGTCACAACGTCCCCTAGCGCTTTGTGAACGGCGCGATGTCGGGCCACGCGAGATTGGCCTTCGAATGCGGCGGAGCGGATGCGGACGTTGAAATGGCTCTCGCCACCTTCCTGAAACCCGGCATGGCCCCGATGGCTTTCGCTGTCATCCACCACCTCAAGCTCACGCGGATCAAAGGCGGCCTGCAGTCGGGTTCGGATTTCGTCAGTCACAGTCATTTTTACGCTCAACGGCAAAAAACTTGCCGCCCCCCTCTTCTACTTTCGGCTGCTTAGACTAAACTGCTGCCTCCGAGTCGAGAAGATGCGTTCTTAAGGATCACAGCATGACGAAATCAGACCCTTTCGGATTCGATATGTCCGTCTCCAGCGCCAAGAAAAAGAACCCGCGCGGGCGTCGGGGGATGTCGGGCGCATCTGAGACCTCGGTGCGAATCTGTGATCATCCGGGCTGCGAAGAGGCGGGCAAGTACCGTGCCCCCAAGGCCCCGGACGTTCTGGATGACTTCTACTGGTTCTGCCAGCAGCATGTGCGCGAGTACAATCAGAAGTGGAACTTCTTCGACGGCACGACCGAGGCCGAGCTGAACGCACAACGCACGAAGGACAAAGTCTGGGAGCGTGAAACCAAGCCCATGGGCGACCCCGAGGCACGCGCCTGGGCGCGGCTGGGCATCGAAGACCCACACCAGGTGCTGGGGGCAAACAGCACCCAGAACAAAGGCCGCACCTCGGGTGGCGGTGGCCGCCGCCTACCCCCCACCGAACGCCGCGCGATTGAGATTCTGGAGGCCAATGACAGTTGGTCCAAGGCCGAGGTTCGCAAGGCTTACAAAAAGCTGATCAAGGTGCTGCACCCGGATATGAACGGCGGCGACCGGTCTCAGGAAGAGCAACTGCAAGAGGTCGTCTGGGCCTGGGATCAGATCAAGGACAGCCGGAACTTTAAGTAGACCGCTCTTACCCTGGCAAAAAATCCCGCAATACTTCTGCTTCGGGTCGCTTCAGACAACGCAAGTATGTGCGCTGTCGCTGCACTGAAGCCGGATTTCGAAGCTCGGGAAACAAGGCACGCAATTCCTCGACGTCTTCGCGTTGGAATGATTTCAACGCAAGATCACCCAGAAACAAGCTTTCGCTTTGCAAACCATGTGACGAAAGGACCACATGCCGACTACAGGCAATGTGGAAGTAAGTTACTGGTGCTTCAGGTGGCATCTGACGGATCAAAACGTCGTTCACCAAGTGTATTGCGGCACAAAAAACCCGGGGCTCACCAAAAAGAAGCTCTGCTCGCCAACCTTCCAGCACAATTCGATGCTGGGGGGAAACAAATAAGTCTTGGCTGGGCAGGTCATCACCCAAAGCGCCGCGCTGAATCCGGACGGGCCTGAACTTTGGATTTTTGCGCAACACTTTCGCGCTCAGAGTTCTTTTGCCTATCCAGATGATCGGCAAGGTATGCCCGCCTTCCACACAGACCCGATCCCCAGCCATCAAAGAGTCTACAGGGCGTGGCCCAATTTCTGTGTCAATCAGCGTTCCGGTTACAAAACAAGGCGGGTTGACCGGGTCGAGGTCACTTACGGTGATCTCCCAATTCCCGGTGCTGAGAGACCCGGTCGGATCGACACTATTGAAAGCGTAAATCTGCCCACCTACTTGGATAAAATCCGCGGTTTCACTGGTCCCGCGATAGTTCCCCTGACCAAGATATGTGTAGGGTACGAAGGTCGTGCCGCCGTCGAAAGAAACCGTTTGACCTGAGATAATCGCAGGTGTCGTTGATCCCTGAACTATAAGGTTACCAGTGCCGCCGGTCTCATTCACCGAGTAGAGGGTCGCGTCAAAAGGCATTCACTGCACCTTGCCCGTCGCCAACAGGTAACAATTGAAGCCGCCCTGATTTAACAGAGGATATCGCGAACACCTTAACCCCCTACATATAGCCCACTACACATGCGGACTTTGCTCATTTTACCCTTCAGTTAGGCCCATTCAAAGAAATATTTATTTTCTTGAATTTAAATCCCTATCCGTCTCGGAGTGAGGCGTCCTCTAAACGATGATTGAATGAACGGGCTCTCAAACTTGTCCTTGAGCAGGAACTCAAGCCCGAGCCCAGACCGCGACTTTTTGTAGTTGCCGCGCGAATAGAGACATCGGGTTTGCCTAAGGTTGACGATTTATTGAAGAACCCAACCAGAGCCGCTTGCTCATCGACACTCTAACGTTACCCCGCCCTTCCCGCAGATAAGGCCAGTTGATAAGAAACATCCTGTCAGCGTTTTTAGCGCGCGGCTTTCCCTTGCCCTTGGTCGGAATATGTTGCACCACACACGGGTTCAAACCCGGCAAGACGGGCCTAAGGATAAGGACAAGGCGAATGGCTGACGGATCGATTGATATCAACGCAAAACCCACCGAAGAGATCTCGGTCCGTGACGTGTTCGGCATTGATACCGACATGGCGGTCAAAGGTTTTGCGGAACGTAGCGACCGGGTGCCCGCGATTGACCCGACCTACAAGTTCGACCCAGAGACGACTTTGGCGATCCTGGCAGGTTTTGCGCATAACCGTCGTGTGATGATCCAGGGCTATCACGGCACAGGTAAGTCGACCCATATCGAACAGGTTGCCGCCCGTCTGAACTGGCCCGCCGTGCGTGTGAACTTGGATAGCCACATCAGCCGGATCGACCTGATCGGTAAGGATGCGATCAAGTTGCGTGACGGCAAGCAGGTGACCGAATTCCACGAAGGCATCCTTCCCTGGGCCCTGCGCAACCCCGTGGCCATTGTGTTCGACGAATACGATGCGGGCCGTGCCGATGTGATGTTCGTGATCCAACGCGTGCTGGAGCATGACGGCAAGCTGACCCTGCTGGACCAGAACGAGATCATCACGCCGAACCCGAATTTCCGCCTGTTCGCCACCGCGAACACCGTGGGTCTGGGCGATACGACCGGCCTCTATCACGGCACGCAGCAGATCAACCAGGCACAGATGGACCGCTGGTCGCTGGTTTCGACGCTGAACTACCTCAGCCACGATGCCGAGACGATGATCGTTCTGTCGAAAGCACCGCTGTATAACACTGCTGAAGGCCGCAAGACCGTCAGCCAGATGGTCACCGTTGCCGACCTCACCCGGACCGCCTTCATGAACGGCGACCTGTCGACCGTGATGAGCCCCCGGACCGTGATCAACTGGGCCCAAAACGCAGAGATTTTCCGCAATGTGGGCTATGCGTTCCGCCTGTCCTTCCTGAACAAATGTGATGAGCTTGAGCGCCAGACCGTGGCCGAGTTCTATCAGCGCTGCTTTGACGAAGAACTGCCGGAAAGCGCGGCGAGCGTGAGCTTGGGCTAACGCCGAATTGCGCCCGGTTTCGGGCGCAGTGCCTCCGGCGGAGGTATTTTTAGCCAGATGAAGGCGGATCCGGCTTCCTGTTTGGTGGAAATCGGGACGGCACTGTGAAAGGCTTGGGGACATGGCACAAAAGAACGACAACCCTGCTGATCCGTTCAAGAAAGCTCTCGCTGAGGCCACCAAAGTCATGGCCGATGATCCGGAGCTTTCGGTAAGTTACACCGTCGACCCCTCGGGCCTTTCTGGTGAGGCAATGCGGTTGCCTCAGGTATCCCGCCGGATGACGCGCGAAGAGGTTTTGCTGGCGCGCGGAACTGCCGATGCCTTGGCCTTGCAGCGCCGCTATCACGATGACGCAACCCATACGCGCTATGCCCCACCCGGAGATATGGCGCGAGACCTCTATGAAGCGATGGAAACCGCTCGGTGCGAGGCGATGGGCGCGCGGGATATGCCCGGCACGGCCTCAAACATTGATGTCAAGATCAGCCATGAAGCCTTACGGCGCGGTTATGACCAGTGCAAGCAACCCGCCGATGCGCCTTTGTCGGTTGCTGCGGGCTATCTGATCCGGCATCTGGCGACCGGGCGTGACCTGCCGCCGGCGGCCAATAATGTCATGAACCTCTGGCGTGGATACATCGAGGAACAGGCCGGTGGCACGCTTGAGAAGCTCGACGAAATCCTCTCGGATCAGGCAGAGTTTGCCAAGTTCACTCGCCAGGTGATCAAGGATTTGGGCTATGGCGACCAGCTGGGCGATGATCCTGATGAGCTGGACGAAGAGCAGGAAGATCAGGCTGAAGAAAACGCCGAAGATCAGCCCGATCCCGACAGCACCGGACAGGATGATCAGGAGGAACAGGATCCTGACGCCACGCCCGAGCAGTCACAGGAAGAGCAGCAGGATCAATCTCAGGCCCAAGTCTCGATGGACGAGATAGCCGAGGATGAGATGGGGGATGAGGCCGAGATGCCCGAGGGCGAGGCTCCGCTGGAGCCGCCTGCCCCTCCGCCTGCGTCCGAGGCTGATCCGGAGTACAAGGTCTATCTAAACACCCATGACGAGGAGATCGCTGCCGAGGATTTGGCAGAGCCTGCTGAACTGGAACGGTTGCGGGCCTATTTGGATCAACAACTTGAGCCGTTGAAGGGTGCGGTCAGCCGCTTGGCCAACAAGTTGCAGCGCCGCTTGCAGGCACAGCAGAACCGGTCGTGGGAGTTCGATCGCGAGGAAGGTATTCTGGACGCCGGTCGTCTGGCACGCGTGGTTGCCAACCCGACCACACCGCTGAGCTTCAAGGTCGAAAAGGACACCGAATTCCGCGATACCGTGGTGACACTGCTTCTGGACAACTCGGGATCGATGCGAGGGCGTCCGATTTCGATTGCAGCCATCTGCGCGGATGTTCTGGCCCGCACGCTGGAGCGTTGCAACGTGAAGGTCGAAATCCTTGGCTTTACGACCCGCGCCTGGAAAGGCGGTCAGGCCCGTGAAGCTTGGTTGAATGCAGGCCGCCCGCAGCAGCCGGGACGTCTGAACGATCTGCGTCACATCATCTACAAAGGTGCCGATGCCCCATGGCGGCGGGCGCGGCCCAATCTGGGCCTGATGATGAAAGAAGGCCTGCTGAAGGAAAACATCGACGGTGAGGCTCTGGAATGGGCCCATCGCCGGATGCTGGCGCGGCGCGAGGCGCGTAAGATCCTGATGGTGATTTCCGACGGTGCTCCGGTCGATGATTCCACGCTCAGTGTGAACCCCGCGAACTATCTGGAGAAACACCTGCGCGACGTGATCGCCATGGTCGAAAAGCGCAAGATGGTGGAATTGTTGGCCATTGGGATCGGGCATGACGTGACCCGGTACTATGATCGCGCGGTGACCATCACCGATGTGGAGCAATTGGCTGGTGCCATGACCGAACAGTTGGCGGCATTGTTCGACAGCGATCCGCGCGCGCGGGCCCGAGTGATGGGGATGAAAAGGGCCAGCTGAGGCTGGCCTTGCCTCCGGCGGGTATTTTTTCAAAAAGATAAAGAGGTGGCTTGAAACCACACTTTGGCTTGAGGGAGGCAGGTATGTTTCAGTCTTTTGAGGTAACAGCACGGCCCGAACAGGGACCTCCGCGATTGACTGCTTTGCGGCAGGAACTAGAGCGCGAAGGTTTGGACGGGTTTCTGGTGCCGCGCGCGGATGCGCATCAGGGTGAGTATGTGGCCCCTCGGGACGAACGGCTGGCGTGGTTGACCGGGTTCACCGGCTCGGCCGGGTTTTGCGCCGCGCTGCGGGACGTGGCCGGGGTGTTCATCGATGGGCGCTATCGGACGCAGGTCAAGGCGCAGGTGGCCGACGACTACACTCCGGTGCCCTGGCCCGATGTGAGCCTGAGCAGTTGGTTGAAACAGCAGTTGCCAAACGGGGGATCGGTCGGATTTGATCCCTGGCTTCATGCCGCAGGGCAGATCAAAGCAGCGCAGACGGACCTTGAGGGAAGCGGGATTGAGTTGGTGCGCTGTGCCAATCTGGTGGACCGGATATGGCGGGATCAGCCTGCTCCTCCGATGAACCCAGTCAAGGTACATCCGATTGAGTTTGCAGGGGAAACCGCTGAGAGCAAAATCACCCGAATGGCTGAAAGCCTACGAGACGGCGGGCGGAGTGCGGCGGTGATCACTTTGCCCGACTCGATCATGTGGGTGTTGAACATTCGCGGCTCGGACATTGCTTACAACCCGGTCGCCCATGGCTTTGCCATTCTGCATGCGGACGGGCGTGTTGATCTGTTCATGGCTGCAGCAAAACTAGGCGAAGTGGGAGAACATCTGGGCCCTCAGGTTTCGGTTCATGAGCCTGATGGATTTCTGGACGCCGTTGCTGCCCTAGAAGGTAAGGTTCAGGTCGATCCGGGCACAGTGCCTCAGATTGTGGCGGATGCGCTTGGGGACTGGATGGTTGACGGTGGCGACCCCTGCGCCCTGCCCAAAGCGCGCAAGAACCCGGCCGAAATCGCAGGCAGCGCCGAGGCCCACCTGCGCGACGCCGTTGCCGTCGTCGAAACGCTGTTCTGGCTGGATCAGCAAACGCCGGGGCAGATCAGCGAAACGCAGGTCGTGACCCGGTTGGAAGAGGCCCGTCGGCGGGACAATGCGCTACAGGATATCTCATTCGACACGATCGCCGGCACAGGTCCCAACGGGGCGATCATGCATTACCGTGTGACTGAAGAGACCGACAGCACCTTGCAGGACGGTCATCTGTTGGTGCTGGACAGCGGCGGGCAGTATCTGGACGGAACCACCGACATCACGCGCACCATCGCAATAGGTGTGGTTGGTGAGACCGAGAAGGCCTGCTTTACTCGCGTGTTGAAAGGCATGATCGCCATGTCGATGCTGCGCTGGCCAATCGGTCTGGCCGGACGCGATATCGAATGCGTCGCGCGCGTGCCTTTGTGGCAGGCCGGGCAGGACTTCAACCACGGCGTCGGTCACGGTGTCGGCGCGTATCTGAGCGTGCATGAAGGCCCGCAACGCCTGTCGCGTGTCAGCCATGTACCGTTTGAGCCCGGCATGATCCTTTCGAACGAACCCGGGTATTACCGCGAGGGCGCGTTTGGCATTCGGATTGAGAACTTGATTGTCGTGGAGGAAGCACCATCGCTGCCCGACGGCGATGCGGAACGGGCTATGTTGCAGTGGCGCACGCTAACCTATGTGCCCATTGACCGCCGCCTGATCCTGGTCGACTTGTTGACCGCGCAGGAACGGGATTGGCTGAACAGCTATCACCGCGACGTTGCGGAAAAAATCAGGCCAAGGCTGGGCGAGGACGCTCAACTGTGGTTGGATGCCGCAACTGCGCCAGTCTGACATCAGACTGTCACATAAAATGGGCAAAGGAGAAGCCCTGACAAGAACGAGGGAAAAGACATGGTTGAAATCACGATCACCGAAGCACCCGGCAAATGGAGCGTCCGCTCTGGTGGGGCCATTCTGGGCGAAAGCTCAAACGCGCTTGAGCTGCGCGAAGGTGATCTGGAACCCGTGATCTATTTCCCCCGTTCTGACATTGCGATGGCCTTCCTGGACCGTACGGACAAGGTGATTCACTGCCCGCACAAAGGCGATGCCACGCATTTCTCGATCGTGAACAAATCCTCGGTCACCGAAAACGCGGCCTGGAGCTTTGAGACCCCCGGTAAGGATATGGCCGGCCTCAAAGACTATCTGGCTTTCTACCCGGTGGACTCGATCAAGGTCGAACAGATTTGAGGGGCGGAAGTACTTAGTTACGTCTGTCAGAAACTGTAGCTGTACCCAAGAATGAGCGAGTGCGACGAGTAGCGGCCATCCGTGAGATCTGTTGGGATGAACACTTGGGTCGTGGTGAAATCAAGATCGCCGGTCGTCTTGTAACGGTACCCGATGTCGATGTTTCCGCGTTCCCCTACTTGGAAGCGGCCACCAAACCCCAATTGCCCTGCAATAGCGGTGTCACTGTCATCGACCAATGTGACGCCAGCACCGGACTGACCGTCGTGGGAAACCCGCGCAAACCCAAGTCCCCCGCCAATATAGGGCTTGAACCTGCCCTGCACCGGGATGTCATACCAGAGGTTTACCATCCCGAATGTCGCATCAAAGCTTCCGTCGTACTGGGTAAACGGGCGGCCGATTTCCTTTGTATCATTCGAGGCGTGTGAAAGTTCGAATTCGGCCCGCAGATTAGGCGCGACCTTCATTCCGACGGCCAGTCCGTAGGAGATTCCAGTGTCGGTTGTGATGGTGCCTTGACCGACCACGACTGAAGGAATCGTTTGGAAGAAATCAAAATCATAGTCGCCCATATCGGTAATACCGAGAAAGCCGGTGACATACGGAGCCTCCTGCGCTCGAACTGGGACAGCACCAATCATCGAGATCGCAACCGCCGCTGTCAGCCAAGAAAATCGTTCGTAAGACATGTCCAAACCTCAATCAGAGTGACTTTAATGAGAAGTTCGTCAATTAGGCTAGGAGACACCGCACTTTCAGACAACGTGCTCAATTCAAAGAGAAGCCCATAGTGGCCCGGCCGCCACCAAAACCTCATGAGTGTTCCTCAGCCGCTGTCCCCGCCAGCAAAGAGGTCGCGATCAAAATCGAGCGCATAACAGGGAAGTCCGACCTATTGCACATAGAAAATGGGCAAAGCGGTGAAGGCAAGGCAATGCGCGAAGGAAGGCAAAACACAAAACCCGCCGCCGGCCAGAGCGCGCGGGATACGGCTGACCACCCAGCATCGCATTGGTCATGGGAAATCTGCTCTGAAAATACCCTCTCTGTTTTTCAGACCTAGCCCCTCAAATCAACGATCGCGGGTGATCACGCGCCAATCACGCAGCTGTTTCATGCAAGGCGGTGCATTTGCCCTCATACTAAGCGCGAAAAAGGATCGGAGGGTGCCATGTCTGTTTCTCGTCGCCAATTTGTTGGAATGGTCGGAGCCAGCGCGCTGTCACCCTCAACAAGCTGGGCGCAGGAAGACCCTGTGCTGGACGCGCTGCACAGCACGTTGCGCGGCGGTCGTACGGATTTCGAAGCCAAGATGGCCTTTCTGGTACAGCGTGGGAACCCGGATGTGGTCCCTGCCCTGTTGACGGCCATGCGCTTCACCGACCGGCGGCGGGACGATATCGTCGAGGTGATGGAGACACTGACCGGCGAGCAACGCGGCACCGACTGGTTCGACTGGATGCTGTGGCAAGAGCAGAACCCTCAGATCGTCCCCCACCCCTCGTTGATCCCGTTCAAACGCGAGGTCCTGCTGCGGATAGACGACAATTTCGACCTGTTCCTGCGTCCCGAATACCTGCAGCGCGAGCGGATGAAGATCCGGCTGGAGGAGATCACCTGGGGCGGCGTGCGCAAGGATGGCATCCCTTCGCTGGACAATCCGACGCTGATCTCGGCCTCGGACGCCGACTATCTGAAAGAGGATGATCTGGTCTTTGGGGTCTCGATCAACGGTGACGTGCGCGCTTACCCGCTGCGTATCATGGGCTGGCACGAGATGTTCAACGAGGTGATCGGCGGCGTGCCGGTGGCGCTGGCCTATTGCACCCTCTGCGGGTCCGGCATTCTGTTTGAGACGCAAGTGCCGGGGCGGCGGAAACCGTTTGTCTTCGGTTCCTCGGGGTTCCTGTATCGCTCGAACAAGCTGATGTTCGACCGCGAGACGCATTCGCTGTGGAACCAATATACCGGCAAACCAGTGGTGGGCCCTCTGGTAGATAGCGGGATCGAGCTGAAGCAACGCCCTGTGGTGATCACGACCTGGGACAGCTGGAAGACCTCGCACCCTGACACGCGCGTCCTGTCGCTCAGCACCGGGCATCGTCGCAACTATGGCTCGGGCGTGGTGTATCGCGAGTATTTCGCCTCACCCGAATTAATGTTCCCGGCTTTGGTGGATCAATCCGAGCATCGCCAGAAAGACTACATCTTCACCATCCGCCAGTTCGGCGCCGCGCGGGCCTGGCCGCTGGACGCTTTCGACCGGACCCGTGTGATCAACGACGCGATTGCGGATCGGCCTTTGGTTCTGATCGGCAACTCAGACCGGCGGACAGTGCGCGCCTATGAGCGTGCGGGCCACCGGTTCAAAGCATCAGACGGAGGTCTGGTCGACGAGAGCGGTCGCAAATGGACCTTGTCCGAAGAGATGCTGATCGGGCCAGATGGCACGCAATTACCGCGCGTGGCCGGGCATATTTCGTACTGGTTCGCGTGGGACAACTATCTGGGCGACGCGGCCAGCGTGTATAACGGCTAGGAGTGTTCCTCGGCTGCTGTCGCAGCCAGCGCCCGGTTGTAGGCCTTTAGAACGTCGATGTGATAGAGCGCGCCAACCGGCGTCTCTGTCCCGTTTTCGTCCATGACGATCACCGGAATACAGGGAATATCATCGCGGTCAAAATAGGGCATCGCCGCCTCGAGTGTCGCGCTTGCCTTGACGCAGAGGCCTTTTTCGATCAGTGCCCGCGCTTCCTCCTTGGTGATCGAGCGCGCATCGCCAATCGGTCGCATCACCGCCCCGGCGCGCAGCATCGCCAACAGATAGGCCTGTGGTCCCGCCGCCAGATGCACATTACGACGTTCCAGCTGGGTCAGGAAGAACGACCGGTCCACAAGGCGTGAGGCCAAAGCCGTGGACATCGACACTGATACCATCACCGCTAGACCGATCTGCCAGTCTCCGGTCAATTCGAACACAATCAAAGTGGTCGAGATCGGAGCGCCCAGAACCGCAGCGGCCACGGCCCCCATACCAGCAAAAGCGTAAAGGGTATGTGTGCCCGATACATCCGGCAGCAATCCAGTGGCGATCAGCCCAAAGGCCAGTCCGGTCAACGCTCCGATCATCAGAGAAGGCGAAAACACCCCTCCGCCCATGCGCCCGCCCATGGTTATAGCCACAGCCACTGTCTTGAGGACCGCGAAGAGGATCGCCGTGGTCAGCACCAGATCACCGGTCAGGGCACGGATCGTCGTTTCATACCCAACGCCAATAATGTGCGGGAACCAGATCGCGAGAAGGCCCAGCATCGCGCCCGAAACCGCAGGGCGCAGCCATCCGGGCAGGGAAAGTCGGGCTTGAACATGATTGCCGAAATCCTCGGCGAAAAAGATCGAACGCATCAGAAGCAAGGATACCAACCCGCAGATCAGCCCAAGGATTAGGAAAGCGGGCAGTTCGACGTAGAATTGCAATGAACCGGGTGTATCCAGCGTGAACTCGGTGACGTCGCCATATTCCAGCCGGTTGATCACCGTCCCCGCGACCGAGGCAATGACGATGGGTGCAAAGGCGTGGACCGCGAAATGGCGTAAAACGACCTCAAGCGCGAATAGTGCTCCTGCAATGGGGGCATTAAAGCTGGCCGAAACCGCAGCCGCTACAGCGCAGCCCAACAGGTCGCGCCCGGTGATTCCGTCGGCATGGATGCGGTCGCTGACCCAGGTCGAGATGACCCCGGCCATATGCACCACAGGCCCTTCCCGACCCGTGGAGCCGCCTGTGCTGAGTGTAATCAAAGAGGCGAACAACGAAGCGACGCCAGCCTTGGTCTCGACCCGTCCATCGCTGACCGCCGCCCCTTCGATCACATCCGCGACCGAGCGTACTCGGCCATCATCAGTAAAGCGCGTGAGGATCAGCCCCACGATCACCCCGCCGATGATTGGAATGATCAGCACGATGAACCAAGGCAGCTTCTCAGCGTGGCTGTGCAGCAGCAGGATATCCTCGGTATCGTAAATATAGGCCTGCAAGCCTCGGATCGCTTTGCGGAACCCAAGCGCCATGAACCCTGCCGCAATCCCAATCGCCAGAGCGATAAACCAGAACTGGATTTGGCTCGGCCCTCGGCGACGCATCACCCGCAACGCATCCTTGATCGCGGCAAGAGCCTGATTGAGCTGGTTGCGCAGAACGGTGCGGGTTGATTGGGTCATTGGCTCTCGGGGATCATAACTTAACCCTTAGTAAGCCACGGCGAGGTCTGAGAAAAGTAAGATAGCGACGGTCAGGCCGGCGGATTGCGCCAAAGACGCACTAAGCCTCCAACAAAGCGCGAGCAGCCGCCCGCGCTTCCTCTGTGATCGTATCGCCCGAGACCATGCGGGCAATTTCGTCCACGCGATCTATTTCGGCCAGCGGCACAACGGTTGAAAGCGTTTGGCCATCGGTGACCTGCTTCTGCACACGCCAGTGATGGGCTGCTCGCGCCGCGACCTGAGGGGAATGCGTGACGACCAGAACCTGCCCGCCCTGCGCCAGAGACGCCAGCCTGCGACCCACCGCATCGGCCGTCGCGCCGCCCACACCCCGGTCGATCTCATCAAAAATCATGGTCCGGGCGCTGTCATCGCCGGACAGGCAAACCTTCAATGCCAGCAGAAAACGGCTGAGTTCCCCGCCTGAGGCGATTTTGTTCAGCGGTCCCGATGGTGCGCCTGGATTGGTGGCAACCGTAAAGGCCACCGCGTCGGTGCCCTCGGGTCCGGGATCGGACTCGGTAAGCTCTGTCCGAAACACCGCACGTTCCATTTTAAGCGGCGCAAGCTCGGCCATGACGGCCTGATCCAATTGTCCAGCCGCCGCTTGACGCGCAGCGCTAAGATCTGCCGCAGCCGCATCATAGGTCGCCTGGGCCGCCTCGACCGCGGCACGTTGGTCGGCCAGATCGGCATCGCCCGCATCAAGCTTGCCCAGACGATCACGCAGCGTATCAGCAAACGTGCCCAAATCATCCGGGGCCACATCATGTTTACGGGCCAGTGCTCGGATGGCGAACAAACGCTCCTCGGCGGCTTCCAGTTCGGCGGGGTTGAAGTCCAGCGCCTGAAGGCAGGTGTTCACACCATCCTGCGCCACGCCCAATTCGATCATGGCCCGGCCAAGCGCTGCGATCGGTTCCTCCAATTGTCCGCCTGCAGAGTCCGACACACCCTCGAGCCAGCGTATCGCATCCGACATCGCGCCTTCGGCCCCGTCACCACCCAGCAGATCAAATGCGCGGGCGACATCGTCGCGGATACGCTCTGCCCCTTGCATCATGCGGCGGCGGGCATCGAGATCAGCGTCTTCTCCGGGTTGCGGATCGAGCTTGTCCAACTCGGCCACGGAATGGCGCAGGAATTCCTCTTCAGCGCGCATGGCTGCCAAAGCGGCCTCGGTCTCGGCCAGCGCTTTTCGGCTGCTCGACATCTCCGACCACGCCTGACGGACCTTGGCCAATAGTTCCGAGACCTGAGCGTAGTCATCCAGCAGAACACGGTGCCCACGAGGGTTCAACAATCCCCGGTCATCATGCTGCCCATGCAATTCGATCAGTGTTTCCGACAAAGCGCGGAGGACTTCACCTGAACAGCGGCGATCATTGACCCAAGCGGTTTTTCGGCCCTCTGCCGTGTTGACGCGGCGCAGGATCAATTCTTCACCACCCGGCAAACCGGCCTCAGACAGAACAGCATGGGCGGGATGCCCTTCGGGCAATTCGAACTCGGCTACGACCTCGCCCTGTGCAGCGCCTTGGCGGACCAGCTCAGCCCGTCCACGCCATCCAAGGACGAAGCCCAGCGAGTCCAGAAGGATCGACTTGCCCGCGCCGGTTTCACCGGTCAACGCGTTCAAGCCCGGCTGAAAACTCAGTTCCAGCCGGTCAATGATCAGCATGTCGCGAATATCGAGGGCGCGCAGCATCGGGTCTTTAGCGTCCCAAGCCTGATGACATGGCGATTACAACCACTCACCTTTGATCGTCTGGCGATAGATCGTGCTGAGCCAGTTGTTACCACGGCTCTTCAGATCCAACCCACGCGAGGTCAGCAGCTTGTACCCGTCATCATACCATTCCGAGGATTGGTAGTTGTAGCCCAGGATCGCGCCCGCCGTCTGCGCCTCATCAAACAGGCCGAGGGACAGATACGCCTCGATCAGGCGATAAAGCGCCTCTGCGGTGTGAGAGGTGGTCTGGAAATCCTCGACCACGACACGGAACCGGTTGATGGCCGCGACGTAGTGATCCTGACGTAGGTAATAGCGCCCGATCTCCATCTCCTTGCCCGCCAGATGGTCAAAGGCTAGATCGAATTTCAGCACGGCCGAGGTGGTGTATTCGCTGTCCGGATAAACCTCGATCACGGTGCGCAGCGCTTGCAGGGCCTGAAAAGTCAGCCCCTGATCGCGGCCAACTTCGTCAATCTGGTCATAATAGCTGAGCGCCAGAAGATACTGCGCATAAGCCGCATCTTCGTCGGTTGGGTAAAAATCGATATAGCGCTGTGCCGCAGCACGGCTTTCCTCGTAATTCTTGTCGGCGTGGAACGAAAACGCCTGCATGATCAGCGCGCGTTTGGCCCAATCAGAATATGGATACAGACGCTCAACTTCCGAGAAATACCACGCCGCGTCGTCCGAGCGATTCTGCGACAGCTCATATTCACCGCGCGTATAGATTTGTTCCGGTGTGAACCCTTCAAGGTTCTGATCCCGATCCGCGCCTTTGCTACCGAACAGGCCTCCCCCGTTGCCGCAGGCGCTCAAAACTGCTGCCAGAAGAATCGCACTTGCGAGTCTGACTGCCGCTTTGTTGCCAACCATACCGCTCATCCTTAGTCGTCTTACTCACAGGATCCCAACCGGATCGAGCCTCGGTCTAGCACAGAAAATTCTGGTGCAAAACGCATTATCCACTTCATGGCGGAAATGTCGTCAGAGTTGATCAGATCAGGCGACGGCAGGGATTTCGGCGGCAATCAGGCCCTGACCGGGCAGACGGGCGGCCTGCTCGGGGGTACAAAGGATCGGACGAACCGCGCCAGGTGTCTCGAACAATGTGCGCAGCAGCGTGTTGGTCATGGAATGGCCCGACTTGTCGCCGGTGAAGTGACCCAGAATCGGACCGCCTGCCAGATAGAGATCGCCCAGCGCGTCCAGCATCTTATGGCGCACAGCTTCATCCGCGTGGCGGAAACCGCCCGGTGTAAGAATCTCGGTGCCCTGAACGACCACCGCGTTTTCCAGCGTCCCGCCCAAAGCCAAGCCGTTCTCACGCATGGTTTCGACGTCGATCCGACGGCAGAAGGTGCGGCTATCGCTAAGTTCGCGCACGAAGGACCCGTTGCGCATATCCAGCGTTTTCGTTTGGCTCCCGATGGCCGCATCCTCGAAATCGATGTGGAAGTCGATGATCAGCCCGTCCGCAGGCTTGATCGAGGCACTGGCCCCTTCACGAGACGCCGTCACAGGCTTCAACACTTCGTAGGCCAGAACCGGGCTGGCCTGCCGGCGAACGCCCTTCGCCATAATGCCCCGTACAAAGTCGATCGAGGATCCATCCATAATCGGAACTTCGGGACCATCAATTTCGATCAGGGCGTTGTGGACCCCACACCCGGCAAGCGCCGCCATGATATGTTCAATGGTCGAGACGGAAACACCGGCGTCATTCACCAGACGGGTGCAAAGCGGTGTACGCTCGACCATGTCGTAAACTGCAGGGATCAACGCATTGCCCAGCTCAATATCCGTCCGTTTGAACCAGATCCCGTGACCGGCAGCTGCCGGTTTCAGAACCATGATTGCAGGCTGACCGCCATGCAGTCCAACGCCTTTAAACGTAACCGGAGATTTGAGCGTATGTTGCAAAATGGGCCTCAGAGCGTGGTGTCCAGCCTATGCGGGCTGTGTTGGACACTGAGTTAAGGAAGAGGCCTCTCAGGCTCAACTCACTCTTTGCAACTGAATGAAACATGAATGTGACAGATCGGCAAAACCCTGCTCAGGGCTATTTAAGATCCTGTAAATCATGAAGAAAGGGCCGCCTTTTGGCGACCCTTTACGATGATTTTGTTACCGCGATTAGTTCGCTTGACGGCGCAGGAAGGCCGGAATTTCGATACGATCCTGATCCGGATCAGCCTCTTCCTGCACAGGTACCGTAGCGTCAGCCTGGCGCATTTGCGGCTGATGACGCGGCGGTTGCGCAGGTGTATCTGCCGCGTGGCCGGTCATCCGGTCGATCAGACGATTGAACCCGAATCGGGGGCGCTCTTCGTATTCTGCCTGCGGCTGAGGGGCTGGTTCCTGAGGCCGAGTAGCCGTCAGGCGTTGCGCCGCTGAGGGGACATTCTGAACGGCGGCCTGAAGGCGCTGCAGCGCCTCGGGCGAGGGGGTGCCGGCAGAATGCTGATGTGGCGCGGTATAGGTTTCGGGGGTCTTTTCAACCGGTTCCGGCTGCGGCTCGAATTCGGCCACGCGCGGTTGGTAGGCTGGGGGAGGAAGACCATCATCATCCTGCTCAACCTGCGGCTGGAACTGGCTTGGGGCCGGCTCTTCCGCCGCTTCGAACAACGACGGTTCGCGGTTTTCGGTCTGAACCGGCGCGGCCTCGGCTGCGGCGGGTGCCTCTTCCTGGACTGGCTCTTCAGCTGAAACAGTGCGAGTCAGAGGCTCGGACATCGAGCGGCGCGCGACCGGAACTTCCGAGGTCTTCTCGCTGGCGTCGATACCAGTTGCGACGACCGAAACGCGCATGCCACCTTCCATTGCGGTATCCAGCGTCGAGCCAACGATAATGTTCGCCTCGGGGTCCACTTCCTCACGGATGCGGTTGGCGGCTTCGTCCAGTTCGAACAGCGTCAGGTCGTGCGACCCGGTGATGTTGATCAGCACACCCTTCGCGCCCTTGAGGCTGATTTCGTCCAGCAGCGGGTTGGCGATGGCCTTTTCCGCCGCCTGAATGGCGCGATCTTCGCCAGTGGCTTCGCCTGTGCCCATCATCGCCTTGCCCATCTCGTCCATCACGGCGCGCACGTCCGCGAAGTCGAGGTTGATCAGGCCCGGACGGACCATCAGATCGGTCACACCCTTTACACCCTGATACAGAACGTCGTCCGCCATCGAGAACGCCTCGGTGAAGGTGGTCTTTTCATTGGCCAGACGGAACAGGTTTTGGTTGGGGATGATGATCAGCGTGTCGACAACCTTTTGAAGCGACTCAACGCCGTCTTCGGCCTGACGCATGCGCTTGGCCCCTTCAAACTGGAAGGGTTTGGTAACGACGCCAACGGTCAGAACGCCCAGCTCACGCGCGGCCTGCGCGATGATCGGAGCAGCACCCGTCCCGGTGCCACCGCCCATACCGGCAGTGATGAAGCACATGTGCGCGCCCGCGAGATGGTCGACAATCTGTTCAATGCTTTCTTCTGCGGCAGCGGCGCCAACGGTTGGTCGGGCCCCTGCCCCCAGACCTTCGGTGACTTTCACACCCAGCTGCACCCGCGCCGAGGACTGGCTTTGCTGCAGCGCCTGCGCGTCGGTGTTCGCGACGACGAAATCCACGCCGTCCAGCTGTTTCTCAATCATATTGTTGACTGCGTTACCGCCCGCACCGCCAACGCCAAATACTGTAATCCGAGGCTTCAGTTCGTCGTGCCCGGGCATCGAAAGATTCAATGTCATGCTCTGTCCGCCTGTATTTTTGTTCCGCCAAAGCGGTGTTTTTCTTTACCTATCCATCTTTGATTCTAGCGATGTGATGCGTAAAGGTCACGTCAAAAATCACGCGATTCCACAAAATATGGACGAAATAAGGCAGCAACCGGCGGCATTTCGCATGCTTTGCCAAATATAGCGGAAACAACGCGGATCACTACAAGACACAGAGCATCCGAGCAGTGAACGACCTATGCGTCACGCCTCGAATTCGAACCAAAACTACTGCGGAAAACTGCTCAATGTCCTGCCGCAAGACCTCTGACGGGTCCTGTGGATATCTTGAGGGATAAAGCAGGCCTCCGCAAGGTGTTTTTCAACTGATTGGGGCACTTGGACAATTCAGGCTGTGATTGGTCATGCTGCGCACCTCCTGGATTTCACCATTGCCCAGCTCTGCCAGCCGGACCATCAAACGGCCCTCGTACTCGAACGGCCACCAGCAAACAGGAATGCCGTCTGTATCATCATCATAGAGAAAACAGACCTGCCCATTCGGTGTTGTGATCTGACCGTAGACGCATGCCCCACCTTCAACCCGCCAGACCGAGGTCTTGCGGTTCAGGAATTGCTCGGTTCCCACCAGATCACCGCTGCGGATTTCGTGGAACTGCACCGTTTTGCCCAGCACAGCATCCAGAAACTTCTCAGGTGAGATGACGGACTGCGCCGAAGCGAGGCCGGGCGCAAGCGCCACGCACAAGGCGCGGCGCAGAGTTCTACCAATTGTCACGGAACCACCGAACGGCGCGCTTAAACGGCCGCGCGGCATAGGTGTCGACAGGGACCTCGAAATCCCACCACTCATCCTGCGGATGCGCCGCAAACAGGCTTAGACCAACGGCCGAGGAAAAGCCCGGACCAGTCGCGGATTGCGGCAGGCCGTGAACGCGCAGCGGGCGGCCCAAACGGACGCGCTGGCCAAGTATACGGGTCGCGAGGCCGTCCAGCCCCATGATCTGACTGCCTCCACCGGTCAGCACGATCTGCTGGCTGGGCATATGCTCGAACCCGGCGGCATCCAGACGGACGCGAACCTCTTCCAGAATCTCTTCGACCCGAGGGCGCATGATCCCGATCAGCTCGGCCCGGCTGACGGTGCGGCGATCATGTTCCCAATCGCCGGTATCGCCGCCGATATCGATCAGGTCGCGATCGTCGGCTCCGGTCGCGTGGACACCGCCATTGAAGGTCTTGATCCGCTCGGCCACGGCGGTTGGCACACCCAGACCCATCGAGATATCCTGCGTGACGTGATCACCACCCATGCGCACGCAATCAGCGTAGATCATGTGTTTCTTCATGAAGATCGACACGCTGGTCGTACCGCCGCCCATGTCGATACAGGCCGCGCCCAGCTCCTGCTCATCCTCGACCAGCGCCGAGATACCCGACACATAGGCCGAGTTCGCAATCCCTGCGAGCTCCAGATCGCACCGCTTGATGCAGCGGACGATGTTCTGGATCGAAATCGCGTCGACGGTCAGCATATGCATGTCGACGGCCAGAGATTGTCCCATTTGCCCGCGCGGGTCGATCAGCCCCGATCGGTTGTCCAATGCGAAATTCACCGGTTGGGCATGCAGAACCTCGCGCCCTGCCCCGTAATCCGGGACGTCGCAGGCGTTCAGAACACGGCCGACCTCGGCCTCGGTCACAAGCTGGCCTTCCAGATCGACCTGCGCATCCAAACCGTAGGAACGTGGGTTCGCACCCGAGAAACAAGCGATCACATGATCGACTCGGATATCGGCCATCTTCTGCGCGGCTTGCAGGGCGGTGCGGATCGCACGCTCGGTTTCCTGCATGGCCGTGACTTCGCCGAACTGCACCCCGCGCGAGCGGGTGGTCGCCGCGCCAATGACCCGGAACCCGGTCTGCCCGGCCATCGAGCCGATGGTGTTATCCTCACTCAGCCGCCCGGTGCCATCAAACCGCAGCACGAGGCACGAGATTTTCGAGCTACCCACATCCAGAATGGCGATAACGCCCCGCTGCATCGCTTGTCTGCGCATTTGCCGCATGGCGCGTTGGGACTGATAGAGATCGGTCATCATGGTCGTTACTGCCCGTTACCCACTGTCACTTTTGTATTCCACCAGTCTTCGCTGGCGGCTTTGGTCATTCTGATAGTTGGCCGCTGTCCGAGGCGCATATCCACCACGGACACGTCTCGCTCCAACAGATCCTGCACTTCGTTCACGGCCAGCACCCGTTCGAGCGCGCGCACTGGCCGGTCCGTCGGCAGCATGATGCGCTGGCCGCGATCCAGCACCAGATCCCAGCGCCGCTCACCAATGCGCACAAGGCCCCGAACACGGCTGCCAAGGCTGCGTGAGGTGCGGAAAATCTCAAGCGCTTCAGCGACATGCTCATCCGCGCCCTTGCCCGCGATCAAAGGCAGATCGATGTGATCCTTGCGCGACGCGATCAGGTCCACATGAACGCCGGTCTCATCCAAAAGCTCGATAGACTCTCGGGTGCGCCACACGATGACAGGCTGACGCTCGACAACGTCCACCTGCAGGATGCCACCGGGCCGAATGCGCACGGTGGCCGATTTCACCGGGTCCAGGCCGATAATCGTGTCGCGCATCTGTTCGACATCCAGATCCCAAGAGCTGATCGGGAAATCCAGAGGCACCACCTCGCGAATGTCATCCGACAAGCCGGAGCCCGCGCCATCAATGGCCATCAGATTGACCATGAACTCAGGACGTTCCTGAATCGAGGTCCGGATGTCGGCGATATAGGTATTGAGCGCCTCGCGCCGTTCCTCGGACGCAAAGTAGAGCCCGACGGCCGCCGCAACAACGCAGACAGGCAGACCCAGCTTGACGCCCATGCGGATGCCCGGTGTCAGCATCCAGCGCTGGAACCGGTAGCTGAGGCGCGAGGGGGCCGGGTCAGACCGGCGCGCGGTGCGTTTGAACAGCTTCACCCCGCCCAAACGCAGAACAGGCTGCGTATAATGGGATTCGGTATCGGCGGCTTCGAAATCGGCATCCGGCCCGGCCAGAGGTTTGGCCCGATGGATCACCGGCGCGCGGGAGGCTCTTAGCGGTCGCATGAAGCGTCCTCCACCATCCAGGCACAGAGCTGTCCGAAACTCATCCCGCAATGTTCTGCCTGTTCCGGCACCAGAGAGGTTGGCGTCATACCGGGCTGGGTGTTCGTTTCCAGAAGGAACAACCCATCCGCGCCCATAGTGTCGTCCCAACGGTAGTCGGTACGGGTCACGCCGCGGCAGCCCAAAGCGTTGTGCGCTTTCAAAGCGTAGCCCATGCAGCGGTCAAAGATATCCTGCGGGACGTCAGCGGGCAGCACATGCCACGAGCCGCCGGGCTTGTATTTGGCATCGTAGTCGTACCAACCACCATCCGTCATGATCTCAGTCACGGTCAGGGCGCGATCACCCATCACGGTCACCGTCAACTCACGTCCCGCAACGTATTTTTCGACCATGATGTGATCGGGCATATCCTCCGACAACTGCGGAGGACCGTTCGACCCTTCGTGGACGATGTAGATGCCGACGCTCGACCCTTCGTTGTTGGGCTTGGCGACGTAAGGCGGCTCCATCACATGAACCTCAACCACCTCGACCTTGGGCACGATCACGCTGGGAACAATGGGCAGTCCTTCGGCCTGATAGACCTCTTTGCTGCGCTGCTTGTCCATTGCAAGCGCCGAGGCCAAAACACCCGAATGGGTGTAGGGAATGCGCATCCACTCAAGCAGGCCCTGCACACAGCCATCCTCGCCCCAGCGGCCATGCAGAGCGTTGAAGACCACATCCGGTTTGATGTTCAAAAGGCGCGCGTAGAGGTCGGGACCTGCATCCAGCTCAACCACTTCAAAGCCTTCTCCCACAAGGGCGGCTGCGCATTCGCGCCCAGAGCTGAGAGACACCTCGCGTTCCGCCGAGGGGCCACCCATCAATACCGCCACTTTGGGGTTTGTCTTGCTCGACATACCCAACGTGCGCCTCAATGTCCCCGGACCTTATGTGGTGGTCCGTACTGTGTTTATGCCTTTGATCCGTCGCCGTTAATTGCCTGTTATGGTCTGACGGTTGGGGCTTTATTCTTCCAGCGGATCACCGACCCGCATGATTTCCCACTCTAGCGTGATGCCGCTTGTTTCGTAAACCTTTTTTCGCACCTCTTCACCCAGACCTTCTAGGTCTGCGGCGGTGGCATCGCCCGTGTTGATCAGGAAATTCGAGTGCTTGGGGCTCATCTGCGCGCCACCTTTCGTGGCCCCACGCATGCCCGCGTCGTCGATCACCTTCCATGCCTTCAGGTCATGCACATCATCCGCCTTCCCCGTCGAGGAGAACCCAGCCGGATTGCGAAAGGTCGAACCGGCGCTGCGGTCTTTGGTGGGCTGGGTTTCGTCGCGCTTTTGCAACTGCGCCGCCATTCGGGCACGAAGCGCGTCGGGGTCACCTTTGGGACCTTCGAAACTTGCCGAGATCAGCACCGCGCCATCAGGCAGATCGGATTGACGGTAGCGAAAGTTCAGGTCCTCGGGGTCAAGGTCCATCACCTCACCTTGCCGTGTGACGATAGTGGCCTTTTTCAGAACATCCGCCGTGTAGCTACCATAACACCCTGCGTTCATGCGCACGGCCCCACCGATTGACCCCGGAATCGTGCGCAAAAAGGTCAGATCCACACCAGCATCCGCCGCTCTACGTGCCACATGCGCATCCAACGCTGCAGCACCTGCGGTGACAGTAGTGCCCTCGATCTCAATCCCGTTGAAGCCCCGGCCCAGCCGGATCACCACTGCGCGCAAACCGCCATCGCGCACAATGAGGTTCGAGCCGACTCCCATCGGAAAGATCACGACATCATCGGGAAGTTCGCGCAAAAAGCCCTGCAGATCTTCAACATCCGCAGGTTGGAACAAATAGTCTGCCGGACCGCCGACACGCAGCCATGTCAGGTCGCTGAGGCTTCGGTTTTCGGACAGTTTGCCTCGAGGCACAGGAAGAACAGTCATAGCTGCTAACTCGCGGATTCAGAGGGAGTTGGCAACCTGTATCCGCAGCGAAACGGTCAAATCCGCCTACGCAGCCACCGCCCCAGATAGATCACCGGCCAGCGCAAGATCGACATACCCATCACGAGGACTATCAGCCCTATCCACGGGCCGTTCTCATAGGTGACATATCCAAGCAGAGGGATCCCGACTGCGATCAGGATGTAGGCGCGGGTCCAGTGGTTGTCCTTGCTGGGGATCATCGCCAGAAGGTTCGCAACAAGGCCCCAAAGGGCCGCGAGGGCAAGAGAGAAGGTCATTCCATCACCTCTCCGCGCACCCATTTGCGCCAGTAATAGCGGATCGGGTTGCGGAACATCGAGACGAAACCTCCGAAGGCGAGAGCCGACCAGACCCATCCATGGTCATAACCCAGCCAGAGGATCATCACCGGCGCGCAGAGCAACAGGACAATCCCCGGAGGGAATTGCAGCCGCATCGGCAACAAGGCCACGATGGTGGCGCTGATCACCCAAAGGGCGGCAAATATGGTCGAATAGTCCATTGTCCCCTCCTGGGACGCGGTCTTGGCAATAGGTCACACACCCTCAGGTTGTGCAGCAAATAAGATCAGCCGTCAAACAGCCTGTTTTCGTTGCAACCGCTCAGGCAACCCGTTCGCCCATGCACTGATTGTCCCGGCGCCGAGACACACGACCATGTCGCCCGGGCGGGCTTGTTCGCGGACCAGACGCTCCAGATCGTTTTCGTCCAGCAAGGCCCGCGCATGGCGGTGGCCGTGACGGATGAGGCCCTGCACCAGATCATCGCGCGAGGCGCCCTCGATCGGGTCTTCTCCGGCGGCGAAGATATCGGCGATGGCGACCACGTCAGCGTCGTTGAAGCAGGTGCAGAAATCGTCGAACAGGTTGGACAGACGCGAATAGCGGTGCGGTTGGTGAACGGCGATCACGCGGCCCTCGGTCGCTTGGCGAGCGGCTTTCAGGACGGCGGCGATTTCGACCGGGTGGTGGCCGTAATCGTCGATGATGGTGACACCGTCGACCTCTCCGACCTTGGTGAAGCGGCGGTTGACGCCACCAAAGTTGGCCAGCGCCTCGCGGATTTCAGTGGTCTTCATGCCCAGATGGCGCGCCACAGCGACAGCCGACAACGCGTTCGAAACATTGTGGTCACCCGGCATCGGCAGGGTGCAACCTTCGATCACCTTGTCCTCATATTGCAGGTGGATATCGAAATGCGCGACGCCGGCTTTGTAGGTCAGGTTCTCAGCCCGCACATCGGCCTGCGCATTGAAGCCATAGGTACGAACGCGGCGGTCAGTAATGCGCCCAACCAGCGCCTGCACTTCGGCATGATCCGTGCAGCACACCGCCAAACCGTAGAAGGGCAGGTTCGATACGAACTCATAGAACCCGTCGCGCAGCGTATCGAAATCACCCCAATGCTCCATATGCTCGGGGTCGATATTGGTGACGATGGCGATGGTTGCGGGCAGGCGGTTGAACGAGCCGTCGGATTCGTCGGCCTCGACCACCATCCATTCGCCCTGCCCCATCCGCGCGTTCGAACCATAGGCGTGGATGATACCGCCATTGATGACGGTAGGATCGAAGTCTCCGGCCACCATCAGTTCGGCCATCATCGTGGTCGTGGTGGTTTTGCCATGCGTCCCGGCGATGGCAATGTTCGAGCGCAGGCGCATCAATTCGGCCAGCATATCAGCGCGGCGAACGACCGGCAGTCCTTGGGCGCGCGCCTCGTCCAGTTCCGGGTTGCCCGGTTTGATCGCGGTCGAGGTGACGACCACGGCGGCGTTCTGCAGGTTTTCGGCCTTCTGCCCCACAAAAATCTCGGCCCCCAGAGACGCCAACCGATCCGTGATTTTCGAGGCTTTCAGGTCCGACCCCTGCACCCTGTAGCCAAGGTTCAGCAACACCTCGGCGATCCCCGACATCCCGATCCCGCCAATCCCAACGAAATGGATCGGTCCTACGTCCTGCGGCAGTTTGGTTGCGGGGTTCATGTGGTCTCCTTCTGCGCCAGTTGCTCGACAAGGGCGACCAGCCGCTCGGTGGCGTCGGGGGCTCCTGTCGAGAGGGCGGCATGGGCCATTTTCTGTGCGGCTTCGGGGTTGGTCAAAACCGTGGTCATTTGCTCGGTCAATGAGGGAACGTCAAGCGCCTTTTCGGGGATCATGATCGCCCCACCCGCCTGCACCAGCCCTCGGGCGTTGGCGGTTTGGTGATCCCCTGCGGCGGCGGCAAATGGGATCAGGATTGAGGGGCGGCCGATGACCGAGATATCGGCCACGCTCGACGCGCCCGAACGGCTGATGACCAGTTGCGCATCCGACATGCGGCGCGGAACGTCATCAAAGAACGGCTGCACATCCGCGCGAATGCCGTGATCGGCGTAGAAGGCCGTGACCCTCTCACCATCCTCGTCGCGGGCCTGATGCGAGACGCGGATGAACCCGCGTAGAAATTCCGGCAAAGCCGCGATCGCTTCGGGCACCACATCGCTGAGGATACGCGCACCCTGACTGCCACCCATCACCAGCACCGACATCGGATATTCGCCGGGCGGAATGTAGGGCGCACCGGCCCGCTCCAGCACCGAGGCGCGGACCGGGTTACCGGTGTGAATGCCGCTGGACCCTTCGGGCAGATCGGTCGGCCAAACACCGCAGGCCACTTGGGCCACGCGTGTGGCGAAGAGCTGGTTCACACGCCCCAAAACGCCGTTCTGTTCGTGGATCATACGCGGCAGTTTCAGCAGCGTTGCCGCGCCCAGCGCCGGGATCGACGGGTAGCCGCCAAAGCCCACAACCACGTCCGGACGGTCGCGCAACATCTGCATCGCCATGCTGGTCACACCGCCTACAATCTTCGGCCCCACCAACGCCTTTGCGGCCAGACCGCCGCGTGCGAATGTGGCCGAGGACGCCTCGACAATCTCGGTCGTGTGCGGGAAGCCCCCGGTATAGCGAGCGCCACGCGGGTCGGTCGACAGACGCACGCGCCAGCCTTTTTGCAACATCGCCTCGGCCAGAGCCTGCGCCGGGAACATGTGGCCCCCGGTGCCGCCAGCCGCGATCAACAGGTAAGGTTTGCCCATCAGCATCGTCCGCGCAGAATATCACCAAGCTCACCCTGTGGGCGCGAGCGTGTGAAGGCCAGCAACATACCGACTGCAATACCACCTGCGATCAGGGATGAGCCGCCATAGCTGACAAAGGGCAGCGTCATGCCCTTTGCGGGCAACAGGCGCACGGCCACACCCATATTGATCATCGCCTGTACGCCAAACATGCAGGCCAACCCCGTCCCAGCCAGACGTATGAACATATCCCGCTCACGCATCAGGCGCATCAGCGAGCGCACAACGATGATCGAATAAAGCGCGATGATGATCAGCACCAGGATCAGCCCATATTCCTCGGCCGCTACGGCGATGATGAAATCCGTATGCGCATCAGGCAGAGACCATTTGACCTGCCCCTCTCCCACGCCAACGCCGAACAAACCGCCCTCACGGATGGCATTGGTGGCGTAGCCGAGCTGAGTGGTCGGATCGACCTCCTGGTTCAGAAATCCGTCGATGCGGCGCGCAAAGTGGTCCGAGTTGGAATAGGCGAACATCCCGCCTAGCACGACCACTCCGGCCATGCCAACCAGCAGAAGCATCGGCGCTCCGGCCACGAAATACATCACGCCCCAGCCGAACAGGATCAGGCAGGCTTGCCCGAAGTCAGGCTGCATCACCAGCATGCCGACAATCGCCATACACAGCGCAAAGGACCACAACCGCCCCGGAGGGCCATTGATCTCTTGCGAAGCCGCCAGCAGCCACGCCGCAACGACCACAAATCCAGGCTTTAGAAACTCGGACGGTTGCAACGAGGCGAACCCCAGCGAGTACCAGCGCACGGCCCCTTTTCCGAAATCCGTCCCGAAGACCGGCAGGAACGCCAGCGCCACGAAGGCCCCTAGAAAGCCCAGCACCGCCAGACGACGCACCAGTGTCGGCGACATCATCGAGGTCAGCAGCATCGCGATCAGCGCCAATCCGCCGAAAAGAGCCTGTCGCTCGACATAGTGGAAGGGATCAAACCCGTTACGCCCGGCCAGAGGCGGCGATGAGGCCAGCCCAAGCAACAATCCGATGACAAAGAGAATCAGAACGCAGGACATCGTCCAGCGATCAATCGTCCGCCACCACTTCGGTAGAATCGGTTCCCCGCGCCGGTCCTGGACCGCGCCATACACCATCTCAGTCATGAGATACCGCCACTTACTGCCTCACTCGCGTCCCGTTTTCGGGATCTGTTTGAGAGTCTACAGCGAAATTGGCGTTTGGGCTAGGGAAATGAGCCGTGCAAACGAAAAACCGCGCCTTAACGAGATGTCATCCGCCCCTGCTAGCCTTAGCCTTTCCTTGAACCACTGGCTTACCGTTTTTCACGTGACGCTGCACCAGATTGCGCATTTGCCTCCCCCTCCTCGGGACCAGTCGCGCGGGTTCCGGCTTGTGGGTGTCTAAAAACAACTGCGGAAAAATTTGCCGCAATTCTTTGACCGCATCCTTTCCAATCGCCCTAAGCGCTTCGGGCCCCGTGAACAGGCTTTCCGTCGGCGCGCCCTCGGCAAAGATGACCTCGTGGTGGTCAAGGAGAAGGTGGATATACGTAACCGTCGCGCCTCCCGTCTGCACTGAAACGCCAGGCAGATCGAGCAGTTTGCAGGCCGGGACAAAGACCTCATCTTTGGCGAACATGCGCTCAGCAATGGCTGACTTGACCAGCATGCGGTGTTGTGGCGAGACACACAGATCACGCGCAGGAACGCCCTGTCCCAAAGCACCCTGCGCGATATGGATTGGCCTTAGCTTGGGTTTCAGCGTCAGATCTATTTTGTCGAGGTCCTGCGTGCCGATCCAACGGATCGGTTGAGCACCATTATCCTGAGTGAGAACCAAATCACCTGGGTTCAGATCGTCAATCAATCGTGGGCCATCAGGTGTTTCGATCAACGTGCCCGAAACGAAACACGGCACAACCGTATCAACATCAATATCGGGGCCGTTGTCGATAACCCCGTTGACGGTCAGAGGCGTGTTCAGCGGTGGAACAGAGCCATCAAGAAACCCAATGAAGAACCCGGATTCCGCGTTGATAACGTTCGAGTTTCCATTGCCGTCGATGTCGTAGTCGAAGATACCGATCTGGTACGTATTGGTGCCGTCAGTGACTTCGATAGTGAAGTCCCAGAAGATCACATTGCCATCGAAGGTCTGCGTTGGATCGTTTGGAAACTCGTTGTTCTGGTCATCACCATCGATGATTGTAGCGTCGGCCCCATCCTCGATAGTGATCTGGCTGTAGGCCGAAATCTCGAAGACAACGCCTGTTGGATCGAAGGTAACGTCATTCGCAGACAGATCTGTATCGGTTCGGAACGCACCGAAAACATTGGTCGGCATAGTGAATACACTCCGCAAAACGGGAAACAGCTCGGAACTTGGCACTTTTTTATCGTCACTCAGGCAAAGGTAACAGGTGGTAGGCCTCACAACGGTTCAAAATACATTAATCTGTTGCTGTTCAGGCGCTCTCGGCTGCGGAAACTGTGCCTTTCGCCTGATAGAAGCTGGCCTTTGGACACGCTCTGTTTTTGAGCGGGTGTCTTACCAGCGCTTGCCATCCGGGCCAATCCGCGCCATTCGCAGCGCATGACCTATGACACGATCATCCTCGGGGCCGGTGCTGCCGGTATGATGTGCGCGGCGCATTGCGGCGGGCGGGTTCTGGTGATCGATCACGCAAAAGCCCCCGGCGAGAAGATCCGCATCTCGGGCGGCGGGCGCTGCAACTTCACCAATATGTATGCGGGGCCTGCCAATTTCCAGTCGCATAACCCGCATTTCTGCAAATCCGCGTTGGCGCGCTATACGCAATGGGATTTCATCGATCTAGTCGGGCGTCACGGCATCGCATGGCATGAGAAAACGCTGGGGCAGTTGTTCTGCGACGACACCTCGAAGCAAATCGTGCAGATGCTGCTGGATGAGATGACCCGGGCCGGGGTTGACTTATGGCTACGGACCGATGTCAAAGCGCTGCGCAAGACCGAAGCCGGATTCGCGCTTGAGGTCGACCGCGAAGGTGCGCGGCACAGCCTGACCGGCCGCAATCTTGTGCTGGCAACCGGCGGCAAATCGATCCCCAAAATGGGTGCGACAGGTCTGGCCTATGACATCGCGCAGCAATTCAATCTACGCGTCACGAATACTCGCGCTGCGCTGGTTCCGTTAACCTTCTCGGACGGGAGGTTCAAGGAGCTGTCAGGCGTCTCTCTGCCCGTACGCCTATCCAACGACCGCACGAGTTTTGACGAAGCACTTCTGTTCACCCATCGCGGCCTCAGTGGGCCGTCGGTGTTGCAACTCTCGTCATATTGGCATGAGGGAGAAGCGATCCGCGTCAATCTGATCCCGGACCTGCCTTTGTTCGATCTTTTGCGCGATCAGCGACAGACCGGAGGGCGCAAGGCGCTGACCACCGAACTCGCCCGGCACTTGCCATCGCGGTTGGTGGATCACCTCGCCCAGCATATCCCGATGAAGGGCAACCTTGCCGATCAGTCCGACGCCGCGCTGAACGATCTGATCTCGGCATTGTCAGAATGGCAGCTGACCCCCTCAGGGACCGAAGGGTATCGCACCGCCGAAGTCACTCTGGGCGGAATTAACACAGATGACCTGTCGTCAAAAACGATGGAGGCCAGGGATGTCCCCGGCCTCTATGCGATTGGTGAAGCTGTAGATGTCACCGGTTGGCTTGGCGGCTATAACTTCCAGTGGGCGTGGTCCTCGGGCCACGCCGCCGGAAAGGCCATTTCCGCGCGTTAGCCGACACGACTAACTGCGCGGCCTCAGCCGACGACGTTATAGCCGCGTCCGCGCATGCAGTTGCGCACGATGACTTCCTTATTCTGGTTCTTCGCGATCACGTCAGCTCCGGCCCCGATCAGAGCCCCCGCCGCAGCAGCGCGACCCAGATTGTCGCTGCTGTCCTGAATGATGGCAGTGGTCGCCGCAGCACCGGCCGCACCAATCGCCGCGTTACCCGCGGTCGATCCATCGACCGCTGCCTGAGACGCCGCCAGTTGCTGACATTGCAGCAGGTCCGACTGGTAGTTGGGGCCAACCGGGCCATCAATAACGGGCACGTAGTTTGCGCCTGTATTCGTGCAAGCCCCAGCCAGCAGCAGAGCCGGGACGATCAGAAGGGATTTCGGGTTAGGCATATTCATGACCTCTTTTTGAATTTCCGAGCAGAAAAGCAAATCCTTAAACGGCTTCAAGCCGATACCCGCAAACTGTCGCCCAATCGGCAAGGAATTGCAAACGGGCTAGGCGTTTAGGCACTTTTGAACCTGCGCTGCGAAGTCATCCCCGCGCTGCTCAAAATTGTCATATTGGTCAAAACTGGCGGCTGCTGGGGCCAGCAAGACGGTCTCCCCTGCCTCGCTGTCGGCTATGGCCTGCTCAACGGCAGCGGCCATTGTGGTACAGACCTGCGCCTCGATCTTTAGCTGCATGGCGAAACCCGCCGCCTCGCGCCCGATCACATAGGCCTTGATCACCTGATCCGAGGCACCGTTCAGGGAGTCGATACCGCCTTCTTTCTCCAACCCACCGCAAATCCAGCGGATTTTCTTGAACGCACTCAGAGCTTTCACGGCACTGTCCACATTCGTTGCCTTGGAGTCGTTCACAAAGGTCACCCCACCCGCTTCGGCGATGATCTGACTGCGATGCGGCAGGCCCGGATAGCTGTGCAAGGCATCCTCGATCACGCGCGGCGCCAGACCCAGAGACCGGCAAGCGGCATAGGCGGCACAGGCGTTCTGGTGATTATGCGCGCCCGGCAACCCCTTGATACCGCGCAGATCAATCGAGCCGGTCTGCCGCCCTTTGCGATACTCCGAAAGGAAGCCTTTGCGGGCAAAGACCTGCCATCCCGGACCGGTCAGTTTGCGCTCAACCGAGATGCGGATCACCCGATCATCCGCCGGACCCTCGGCCAATTGTCCGGCCAGGAATGCGCCTTCGGCTTCATCAATGCCAATCACGGCACGGTCTGGCCCACCCTCGGCAAAGAGGCGTCTCTTGGCGGCGAAATACCCACCCATTCCACCGTGGCGATCCAGATGGTCCGGCGACAGGTTCGTGAAAACAGCTACATCAGGCGTCAATGCGCGGGCCAGCTCGGTCTGATAGCTCGATAGCTCCAGCACGACGACCGATCCATCGCCGCCGGGGTCGATATCCAACACGCCGCGCCCGATATTGCCCGCCAACTGCGCCTCACGCCCAGTTTCAGTTAGGATGTGATGGATCAGGGCCGCCGTGGTCGATTTGCCGTTCGACCCGGTCACCGCGATCACGCGCGGCGGCATGTCGTAGTTGTTCCACTCAGACCCGGCAAAGGATATAAAGAACAGGCCGATATCGTTGTCCACTGGTACCCCGGCCTCCAACGCGGCTGCGACAATCGGGTTCGGTTGAGGGTAAAGATGCGGAATACCGGGTGAGACGATCAGCGTGGCGATATCATCAAACGCCCCGTGGCGCCGCAGATCGAGGCATTGAAACCCCTCCCCTTCAGCAGTCTCGCGCGCAGCCGGATTGTCGTCCCAACAGATCGCCTCGGCCCCACCGGCACGCAACGCGCGCGCCGTCGCCAAACCCGACCGACCAAGGCCCAAAACGGCGACCTTTTGCCCTGAGAAACCTTTGACCGGGATCATGCCGCCCTCTTCTTTTCAACTTGAATGCGCGCCACACTGCACCGAAGAAAAACCCGATGGCAAGGGCGCTTTCAGGCTCGCGCGCCAGCGCGAGCCTTGCCCAACAGGTGGCAAGAGGGCCGCAGGCCCTCTGAACCTGGCGGGAGGGCTACCGGACTTTCAGTGTCGCCAAACCGATCATCGCGAGGATCAGCGAAATGATCCAGAACCGGATCACGATGGTAGGTTCCGCCCAGCCTTTCTTCTCATAGTGATGATGGATCGGAGCCATCAGGAACACGCGCTTGCCAGTGCGTTTGAAATAGAGAACCTGAATAATCACACTCAGCGCCTCGACCACAAAGAGGCCGCCAACCACTGCCAGCACCAACTCGTGCTTGGTCGCCACGGCAATCGCGCCCAGCGCACCGCCCAAGGCGAGTGACCCGGTATCGCCCATGAACACAGCCGCAGGCGGTGCGTTATACCACAGGAACCCAAGGCCGCCGCCAAACAGGGCCGAGGTGAAGATCAGAATCTCGCCCGTTCCGGGCACGTAGTGCACATCCAGATACTCGGTGAAGTCGACACGACCCACCGCATAAGCGATAATCCCCAGCGTTGTGGCGGCAATCATCGCGGGCATGATCGCCAAACCGTCCAGACCATCGGTCAAGTTCACGGCATTGGCAGAGCCGACAATCACGATAATGGCAAACGGGATGTAGAGGATCCCTAGATTAACCAGAGTATCCTTGAAGATCGGCACCGCCAGCTGGTTCTGCAAAGCCTCCGGATGATGCAAAGACGCCCAAAAGGCCGCCAATACGGCGATGATGATTCCCAGTGCCAAGCGCATTTTGCCCGATACGCCTTTGGTGTTCTGCTTGGATACCTTCGCATAATCATCGGCGAACCCGATGGCCGCATAAGCCAACGTCACAAACAGCACCATCCAGACGTAGGGATTATCCCAGCGCGCCCAGAGCAGCGTTGACGTGACCAGCGCGCCTACGATCAGCAAGCCCCCCATGGTCGGCGTTCCGGCCTTGGAAAAATGGCCCTCGGGACCGTCATCACGGATCGGTTGGCCTTTGCCCTGCCTGCGGCGCAGTACGTTGATCAGAGGCTTGCCAAACAAAAACCCAAAGATCAGCGCCGTCAAAAAGGCCCCACCCGCGCGGAACGTGATATAGCGGAAGAGGTTCCAGAAATCCCCTCCGTCCGACAGGGCGGTCAACCAATACAGCATTACAGTACCTTTCTCACACGAGGCGCACGGGCGCGTTACCCGTCAAGCGCGCCCCCTTGCCCCATTTTCCGTAGACCGTCAACAATCCGGGCTAACGCCATGCTGAGCGAGCCTTTCGCCAGCACGGTATCGCCACTTTCAATCAATTCCGGCAGGTGTCCCGCCATCTCGGCGCTAGTTTCAAACCACAGGCCCCTCTTTGTATCCGGCAAAGCCTCGTGCAGCGCTTTCATCAACGGACCAATGCAGTGAACCTGATCTACCTGCGCCATCGCGCTGACCTCGGCCATGCCTGCATGCATCGCGTCCTCTTGCGCGCCCAGTTCCTTCATGTCGCCCAAAAAGGCAATACGGCGCGTTCCGTTCGAGGCGGCCAAGACGTCCAGCGCAGCCTCCATCGAGGTCGGGTTGGCATTGTAACTGTCGTCCAATAATTCGATCTGACCGCCAATCGCCAGCGGCAGAGTCTCCCGAACCCCGCGCCCCTTGACTGGCGACCATTGACGCAGGCCGTCTATTGCCTGATCCAAGCCGACACCCATCTCAACACAAGCGGCCAACGCGCCCAGCGCATTCAGCGCAAAATGAGTGCCTGCCGATTGGACGTCGAAGTTAAACAGGGTGTCACCAACCTCAGCCCGTGCGTGAACGGAGTCTGGTCCAGCCGTCACGTTGGTCAGCTTGTAATTTGCAGCCTGCCGACCGAACTCAACGATTCCAGCGCCAAGGCCATGTGCTGTCTGGCGCAATATACCCGCATGTTCGATATCAGCGTTCACGATGGCTGCGCCACCGGGCTCCAGCCCTTCAAAGATCGCCGCTTTCTCGTGGGCGATTCCGGCAACGGACTCGAACGCTTCTAGGTGAACTGCCGCCACCGTCGTCACCAAACCCACATGCGGGCGCGCCTGACGGGCCAGCGGAGCTATCTCGCCCGGATGGTTCATCCCAATCTCAATCACTGCGAATTCAGTGTCTTGCGGCATCCGCGCGAGCGTCAGTGGAACACCCCAGTGATTGTTATAGCTGGCGACACTGGCATGGGTTTTGCCCTGCGTTTCCAGAATGGTGGCCAGCATTTCCTTGGTTGAGGTCTTGCCAACACTCCCTGTCACGCCCACCACACGCGCCTCGGTCCGGGCACGAGCGGCCTGTCCGAGTGCTTCCAGCCCGGATTGCACGTCGTCGACAATCAGCAAAGGCGCATCTTCGGACACCCCTTCAGGGACGTAAGACACCAAAGCTGCTCCAGCGCCCTTCTCCAGCGCCTGAGCTACAAAATCATGGCCGTCGCGCGCGGCCTTCAACGCGACAAACAGGTCGCCCGGCTGCAAAGTCCGCGTATCAATCGACACGCCATCCACAGTCCAATCACTGGTGGCGCGTCCACCGGTCGCGGAGGCGGCCTCTGCCGCAGTCCAGAGCGTCATGCGACCCTCCCGTCCAGAGCGGCCACGGAAATGCTCGCTTGTTCCACATCATCAAAGGGTAGCACCTGATCACCTACGATCTGGCCGGTTTCGTGCCCTTTGCCTGCAATCAGCAGCGCATCGCCCGGTTGCAAAGCGTCAATACCTCGCAGAATAGCCTCGGCGCGATCGCCCACTTCGGTCGCCTCTGGCGCACCATCCATCACGGCGGCGCGGATAGTGGCCGGGTCTTCGCTGCGCGGGTTGTCGTCAGTGACAAAAACGATATCCGCGTGGTTGGCGGCGGCCTTTCCCATCAGCGGGCGCTTGGTTGCGTCGCGATCTCCGCCCGCGCCAACAATAGCGATCAGACGGCCCATCACATGCGGGCGCAACGCTTTCAAAGCCGTGGCAACCGCATCCGGCGTGTGGGCATAGTCCACAAACACCGCAGCGCCATTGTCACGCGTTGCGGCTAGCTGCATGCGGCCCCGGACCGTTGTCAGATGCAGCAGGGTCTCGAACACCCGCTCAGGGTCGTCGCCTGCCGCGATGACCAGTCCGCAAGCCAGCAAGATGTTTTCAGCCTGGAACCCTCCGATCAGGTTCAGGCGCGTCTGGAAGGTCTTTCCCTGCCACGAGAACCGCAAATCCTGCCCGGTCGAGTCAAACCGTTGGTTCATCAAGCACAGGTCGGCCTCACCCAGCCCAACGGTCAGCACTGTCTGCCCCCGTGCTTCGGCAATCTTGCGCACCTGCGCACCCTTCGGGTCACTCAGGTTGACAACCGCCGTGCCGTCCTGCGGCAGAACCCGGTCGAACAAACCCATTTTGGCTGCAAAATAGGCCTCGAAGGTCTCGTGATAGTCCAGATGATCCTGCGTGAAGTTCGAGAAACCAGCAGCGGCCAGATGCACTCCGTCAAGGCGGCGCTGTTCCAGCCCGTGCGAGGACGCCTCCATCGCTGCATGGGTGACGCCATTCTCGGCGGCCTCGGACAGACAGCGATGCAAAATGATCGGTTCGGGCGTTGTATGGGCCAGCGGGGCCGTCCATGCGCCTTCGACCCCCGTGGTGCCTAGGTTGACGGCGGCGTGACCAAGCTCGGACCAGATCTGGCGGACGAATGTGGCGACCGAGGTTTTGCCATTGGTTCCGGTGACCGCAACAATCGTCTGCGGTTGCGCACCGAACCAAAGTGCAGCGGACCCGGCCAATGCCTGTCGCGGGTCTTCAACCACCACCAAGGCAGCGTTGGATGCGGCCAGTTCGGCCTCGGCGATCTGCGCGCCTTCAGCGTCGGTCAGAATAGCAGCAGCGCCCATGCGCAGAGCGAATTGGATAAACTCACCCCCATGGACGCGCGTACCTGGAAGGGCTGCGAAAAGGAAACCGTCTTTGACCTCTCGGCTATCGACGGCCAGCCCGGTGATGTCGGGATTCGCGCCTCCGCGTGCTGTCAGGGCCAGTTGGCTGAGTTTCTTTGTTCTTGCGCCCATGACCCACCTGTTCTTTGGCACCCTAATTCGAGGTCAGGGTTATAGCAGCGCTCGCCTCAGGCTCAAGCCGGGGTCGCAGGCCCAACAAGGGCGCGACGCGGCCGATCAACTCAGCCGCCACGGGCACCGCTGTCCAGCCCGCAGTCCGGCGCTTTTCTCCATAAGCCAGAATGGAGGGTTCATCCAATGTGACGATAAGCACGTATTTCGGGTCGTAGGCCGGGAAGATGGTCGCGAAGGTCGCGATCACCTTGTCATCATAATACCCACCACGCGGTTTGGGCTTATCGGCGGTACCGGTCTTGCCCGCCACATCATAACCATTGACCTCGGCAAAACTGGCCGTGCCGTCGGTCACCACTTTGCGCAGCATCTTCTGCGCCTGACGCGCGGTGTTTTCCGACATCACACGTGGCCCGTATTGAGGACCATTGCGGCGCAGGATCGTTGGGCTGACATAGTGCCCGCCATTGGCAATCGCCGCATACCCTGCCGCCAGATGCATCGGGCTGGTCGACAGACCGTGGCCGTAAGAGATGGTGACCGTGCTCAACTCACCCCATTTCTTGGGCTTGAGGGGCGCACCGCCTGCCGCTTCGACGATCTCGAACGGGGTGGGTTCGAACATTCCCAGCGTTTCCAGAAAGCTCTGCTGGCGTTTTGAACCAATCTGCAAGGCCAGACGCCCGGTGCCCCGGTTAGAACTGTGAACGATCACATCTGCCACGCTGATCTTGCCATAGTTCTTGCCGTTGAACTCGCCAATTGGGAATCGACCGATCTTCATTGGGCCCGAAGTGTCGATGATGGTGTCCGAATTCACCAATCCTAGTTGCACAGCCTGTGCGGCGGTAAAGATTTTGAAGACCGACCCAAGCTCATAGACACCCTGCACATAACGATTGAACAGAGGGCTGTCGGACGGATCAAAGCCCGAGGTTGGCGGGCGCGGACGGTCATTGGGGTCAAACGAAGGCAGAGACGCGGCCGAGATCACCTCACCCGTATGTGCATTCATCAGAACCGCCGAGGCCCCCTTGGCGTTCATGATCTTCATCCCGCCATACAACACCTGCTCGACCGCTGCCTGAATGGTCAGGTCCAGCGACAGTTGCAACGGCTTGCTGCCGTTGGCCGGGTCTCGCAGGTAGTCGTCAAACTTCTTCTCGACCCCGGCAACACCGATCACTTCAGCAGCACTAACGCCTTCGCGGCCAAAACCTGACCCGCCAAGAATATGTGCCGCCAGCTTGCCATTCGGGTATAGGCGCATTTCGCGCGGACCGAACAGGATGCCCGGATCGCCGATGTCATGCACCGCCTGTTTCTGCTCGGGCGAGATGCGTTTCTTGATCCACAGGAACTTGCGTTTACCGGTGAAGTCCTTGACCAGACGCTCTTTGTCGAGATCCGGGAAAATCGCGACCAGCTGATCGGCTGCCGCAATCGGATCAATCATCAAAGGCGGTTGGGCGTAGACTGAGTAGGTATCCAGATTGGTCGCCAGAATGCGGCCTTCGCGATCAACGATATTGGCGCGCTGCATTGCAATCGAAGCACCGGGCGCGCTGGCCAGCGGCTCTTGCGCCTCGGACGTCGCCAGCATTCCCATACGGACACCCACAACCGAGAAAGCGCAGAAGAAAAACAGACCCAAAACCAAAAGGCGCCCCTCGGCACGAGCACGGGCGCGGTCTTTCATCTTTTCATGACGTTGGCGGATGTTCTCGCGCTCAATGGCCTTTGGGTTTTCGCCCTTCGCGCGGGCATCCAGAACGCGTGCCAGAGGGCGGAGGGGAGTACGGGTCATGGAATCTGCACCTCGCCCAAAGCCTGAATGTCGGTGATCGCCTGCAGCTCGATCGGGTCGACAACCGGCAGGTCGGGGTCCTCGGCATAGGCGATCTGGTCTGCACGTCCGAATTGCTCAGCCCGTAAAGGCAGCAGGCCCATGCGTTCGAAATTCAAATCAGCCAGTTCACGCAAACGATCGGGGCGGTTCAGATAGGCCCATTCGGCATTGAGAACCGCCAGCTTAACCTGCGCCAAGCCGATCTCACCCTGCAGCGCCTGCATTTCCTTTACAACTTGCTGGGTCCGGTAGTTCTCCTGATAAGCCCACAGAGCCAATCCGAACACGGACAGAGCGGTCAACACATACAGAATACTCTTCATCTTGCCCTTCCCCCAAGTTGTGGCATACCAATGGCGCGGGCCTCAATTTCCCCCGCCTGAGCCTCAGTACGGATCGCAACACGCAGCTTGGCCGAGCGCGCACGCGGGTTTTCCTGCAATTCCTGCTCGTCCGGCCCGACGGCCTTGCGTGTTTTGAGCGTAAATTGCGGCAGTTCCTGTTCCATCTCGGGCGCATAGCGGTTGGCCCGCCCAGTCTTACCAGCCCGAGACTGGAAGAACCGTTTAACCATGCGGTCTTCGATGGAATGAAAGGTCACAACGGCCAGTTGCCCGCCGGGCTTCAAAGCCCGCTCGGCGGCCATAAGACCTTTAAACAACTCATCATATTCGGCGTTCACTGCAATCCGCAGGCCCTGAAAACTGCGCGTCGCCGGGTGCGATTGTCCCGGCTTGGGGCGCGGCAAGCAGGATTCGATAATCTCGGCCAGTCGCAAGGTCGAAGTGATGGGGTCCTCGGCGCGCGCTTTGACAATCGCCTTGGCGATACGCCGACTCGCACGCTCCTCACCGTAGTGGAACAGGATGTCAGCCAATTGCGCCTCAGTCGCGGTGTTGACCAGATCGGCGGCGCTTTCACCCTCCTGGCTCATACGCATGTCGAGCGGGCCGTCTTTCATGAAAGAAAAGCCGCGCTCGGCCAGATCCAGCTGCATGGACGAAACCCCAAGGTCCAGCACTACACCGTCGAGATCCTGGGCATACTCATCCAAGCGCGAGAACACTCCGGGCTGCATTACTAGTCGGTCGCCATAGTCACCCGCCCAGTCTGCGGCCATCTCAAACGCAAGAGGATCGCGATCCACGCCGATCACTTTCTCAGCCCCGGCCTCAAGCAAACCCCTAGTATAGCCGCCTGCGCCGAAGGTGCCGTCCAGCCAAGTGCCCTCCACCGGAGACACCGCCGCCAGCAAAGGGCGCAGCAGGACGGGAATATGTGGCTTAGAAGATGAGGAGACCGCGCCGGACATGCCGTTACGCGTCCCCAACGCCATCGAGATAGACCATCGGGTCGAAATCATCCGGCAGATCGTCCATCCATTCCTCGGCTTTGGCCAGCTCCTCGACCTCATAGGTCTCAGGCTTCCAGATCTGGAAGGTGTCACCGGCTGCTATGAAGAACGCCTCATTCTCTAGGTCGATTTTGTTGCGCAGCTTGGCCGGCAAAACCAGACGTCCGGTTTCATCCACATTGGTGGGAAAGGACTGACCATGGAACATGCGTTGAAGCATCTTACGCTCCATCGAGCCACGCGGCAGAGCGTCGATCTTGTCGTCGACCTCATCAATCGCCTGCATGGTATAGCATTCAAGGTATTTGCGGCGGTGGTCACCATAGACAATCACAAGCTCAGGATTGTCACCGGGCTGCCAATTGGGGTCAGACGATTCAAGCACACGGCGAAAAGAGGCCGGGATCGAGACCCTGCCCTTCGTGTCCACCTTATGGTGGCTTTCACCTCTAAACCTGCGCGCCAAGACGACTGTCCCTTTCGCTTGCGCCCCACTTGAATTTCACGTTCCCCCCGGATGAAAAACGGCGGGTTGATCTGCTGCCACTGATCAACCCGCCGCATTGGCCCGCTTTGCGGGATGTCCAGCTGCACGCGCCACCTGGGGGGATGTCTGCTCGCCCGCGCGCCGGATCTCTTGAGTGATGAAAGCGAGATGCCTGTATGAAACCTGATTATTTTTGGTTGGGGTCGTTTGCTGCCCCTGCTGCCTCGTCCTCATCGGATGCATTAGGGATGACATGGGAATTCATGGAAATCAATAGGAATTTTTGGGCACCATCTAGTACGAGCTATGAAAACAAGGCGAATTTTGAGCCAATTTTAGAACCAACACACCTCATATCGACACCCAAAGTCAATCGATAGCTATATATGGTAACCTCAAGAACCTCCCGCGATCACCCATGATTTCCCAAAAAAATTTCAAATTCTTGGAAATTTTGCCGACTGAGACCCATCAGCAACGCAAAAAACAAAGAATCACACAGAAGGAAACAGCGTGGAATGTGGCCGCTTTGATCTACTCCCACGAATTCCCAAGCCACGATCCAAGATCGCTTTCCCGTGATCGAGTTGAAACAAAACGTCCATCAAACGCACAAACTTTCGCAGCTGCGCTCAAACTCCGGGCAAGTCGAATGGTGAGACGGAAACTTTGCTCGACCAAGACTTAGCGCTCAAGGTCCCGCAAACCCCAAAAAATCATGGGTGATTTCAAACCGAGACTGACAAGGCTCTGATATCCATGCATTTGCTGCATAGCAGCATTGACGTTGCGAGCTATTGTGCAATCGCAGCATTCACTTATTTTCATCCTCAAGCAAACGCTGGCACCGGTCAGCAAGACAAGAATGAACGGAATAACAAGATGGCAATGGCAACAAACACACCGGCACTTAAAGGCACTCAATTTGGCGGTATCACCACCATGATCGAGGCCGCAAAGACACGTTTTGCCCGCTACCGCCTGTACCGCCAGACGGTAAGTGAGCTGTCCGCGCTGTCGAACCGCGAGCTGGCCGATCTCGGCCTGAGCCGTGCAATGATCCGCGGCCTGGCCAGTCAGGCGGCAAACGACTTCACAGCGCGCTAAGCGCACAGGAATACACGAGATCAGACCCTTCCTCCTCCCTTTAGGGTCTGTAATCAGCGGCGGCGTCTCTCCTCCTCCCTGACGTCGCCGCACCAAATACCGGCCTCGCAACGCCGGACCAAGACACACCGGGCTCTCCTCCTCCCTGCCCGGTGTTGAAAGCGCGCGGTGACGTCTTCCTCCTCCCTGACGTCGCCGCGTCTTCCTCATACCGGGCTCAAACCCGGGTTCGGATACATCGGGGCTCTCCTCCTCCCTGCCCTGATGTAGAAAAGAACGGCGGTATCCCTTCCTCCTCCCTGGGAAACCGCCGTTTTTGCTTTTTGGGCAAACGGAATAAGATCGGCGCAGTTACGATTATTCAGGAGTGCGTCATGGCCGCCTATTTCATCGCTCAGATTTCCATTCATGACCCGGACGGGTATCAGAAATATCTTGAAGGCTTCATGCCCATCTTTGACCGGCACGGTGGGCGCCTGCTGACCATTTCTTCAAAACCCGTTGAGATCGTCGAAGGCAGTTGGGCCGAAGAAGGCATCGTGCTGATGGAGTTTCCGGACATGGCCGCGGCCCGGGCGTGGAAAGACGACCCGGACTATATCGAGTTGGCCAAGATCAGACGCAAGACAGCGACGGCCAATCTGGTGCTGGTCGAAGGTCTCTAGCGGTCAGAACGGAACGTCGTCCTTCGCGGTCAGGAAACGGGAAACGACCTTTTTCACGCCTGCTTTGTAGAAATCGACCTCGACCTTATCACCTTCGATGCCGGTAACCGCGCCGTAGCCAAATTTCTGGTGAAACACCCGCTCACCCAAGGTGAAACTGGCAATCGCAGTGGCGTCAATCACGGTATTCCGGCTTTCTTTCGGCTGGGACATCCCATACTGGCCCTGCCGTGCCTGCATCCGCTTCCAGCCCGGAGAGTTATAGACATTCGCCTCAGCCGCGCGGGTTTCGATCGTCGCAGCTGGTTGCCCACCGCCATACAGCCCCGGAGGCGTCAGAACCTCCACATGATCCTCGGGCAATTCGTCGATAAACCGCGACGGCATCGCGTTCTGCCATTGCCCGAACACCCGCCGATTGGCCGCGAAAGAAATCGTGCAAACCTCCTCAGCGCGGGTAATGCCCACATATGCGAGACGGCGTTCTTCCTCGAGGCCCTTGAGGCCCGATTCGTCCATGGAGCGTTGCGAAGGGAACAAACCGTCCTCCCACCCGGGCAGGAACACGGCGGGAAACTCCAACCCCTTTGCCGCGTGCAAGGTCATGATCGAAACCTTCGCTCCATCGCCCTCTTGTTCATTGTCCATAACCAGGCTGACATGCTCCAAAAACCCTTGCAGGTTCTCAAAATTGTCTAGCTGATTCACCAGTTCCTTGAGGTTCTCCAACCGGCCCGGCGCTTCGGGCGTCTTGTCGTTTTGCCAATGCCCGGTATAGCCAGATTCGTCCAAGATGATCTGCGCCAGCTCGATATGCGTGTGCTCCGGCGCACCATAGCGAATGGGCGACACCCCGTCGTCAATAACCGAGTCGTCATCGACCTCGATCCGAGGCCCTCGCGTCAGTCCATTCCACCGCGCCAATCCGTCGATCAACTCGCGCAGAGCCTTACCGCCCTTGCCCTTGATCAACTGGTTCTCAACCGCAATCCGCGCCCCTTCGACCAGAGATACCCCGTTTTGGCGCGCAACAACCTGAATCGTCTGCTGCGCCTTGTCACCAAGGCCGCGTTTGGGAGTGTTCACGATCCGCTCGAACGCCAGATCGTCCTCAGGGCTGACCACCAGCCGGAAATAGGCCATGGCATCGCGAATCTCCATCCGCTCATAAAAACGAGGGCCGCCAATCACCTTGTAAGGCAGACCAATCGTCAGAAACCGATCCTCAAACGCGCGCATCTGGTGTGAGGCGCGAACCAGTATGGCGATCTGGTCGAGGTTCATCGGGCGCACACCACGCGTGCCGCCCTGCATCGCGTCGATCTCTTCCCCGATCCAGCGCGCCTCTTCCTCACCATCCCAATGGCCGATCAGTCGAACTTTTTCACCGTCTTCGGCATCGGTCCAAAGCTCTTTGCCCAAACGGCTTTCGTTGCCGCGGATCACATTCGACGCAGCCGCCAGAATATGCGGGGTGGAGCGGTAGTTCTGCTCCAATCGAACTACATGCGTGCCGGGGAAATCCTTCTCGAATCGCAAAATATTGTCGACTTCAGCCCCACGCCATCCGTAGATTGACTGATCGTCGTCACCAACAACACAAATGTTTCGATCGTCATTGGTCAGTAAACGAAGCCAAAGATATTGAGCGACATTAGTATCCTGATACTCGTCCACCACGATGTATTTGAACCAACGCTGATATTGTCGCTGCAGGTCCCGATGTGTCCTAAGAATATGGATCATATGCAGCAGAAGATCCCCAAAATCCACTGCATTAAGTTCACGCAAACGGGTCTGATATTGGGCGTAGAGTTCAATACCCCTTTTGTTAAAGGCCTCGGCATCCGCCGAAGGAACACTTTCAGGCAGCAATGCGCGATTTTTCCATTCGTCGATATGCCCTGCCAAAAGGCGGGGCGGCCAACGTTTTTCGTCTATGTTGGCAGCCTGAATGAGTTGCTTGAGCAAACGAAGTTGGTCGTCACTATCAAGAATTGTGAAATTTGATTTCAGCCCTACAAGTTCCGCGTGGCGTCGAAGCAACTGTGCGCATATTGAATGGAACGTTCCCATCCATGGAATGGGATGCTGAAGTTTATACGGATCATCCGCCATTCGTTTTTTCATGTCTCTAGCAGCTTTATTAGTGAACGTTACCGCCAAGACTTCGTTTGGTCGCGCCAGATGGTTTCGTATCAGATACGTCACACGGGCCATCAGCGTCCTAGTTTTTCCGGTACCCGCACCGGCCAAAATAAGAACAGGTCCACTAACCATCTCAGCGGCCTTGCGCTGCTCAGAATTGAGATAGCCCAATTCATACCGCTTACCCGCTGCCATTGCTTTTTGGGATAGCGATGCGCCCTCAAAGGCGTCCATTTCGTCAAAACTGCTCATATCAGCAAACTACGCTGGATGGGCCAAAAGGAAAAGGGTTTGTTCACGGCTTGTTCGCACGAATTTTCCTTCTGGGTCTTACAAATCTTAATCATTTTCGCACCCGCACATGCAACGAAGTTAACACTCTGTCAAAACCTGTTGCCGATGCTGCTCTGCACTTTGTGGGAGAACGCGGGTATGGAACAGACAGCAAAAGCACGCCTTATGGGCAAGCTGAAGGTCTTTGTCAGCACGGCAGTGCTGATCGCTCTGACGGTTTTGGCCGGTTGGGGGATATATACGCTGCCTGCCCCGCTTGTGGACCGCATGCTGGAATCGGATCTGCGGCATCACGCCGTACGCCTTGAAAGGAAAGTGGAAAGTCAGCTTTTTGACGTCAAGACCAGCTTTGAACGGCATATCCTCAGCCAACATGATGAGGCTTTTCTAAGCTTGCTGCCTGAAACCTCAGATATCTACCGCTTCAAACTGTTCGATTCCTCGGGTGAGGTTTTCTGGTCTACGCGGGACGGCGATGTCGGCTCGGTGAATACCAAACCTTATTTCACGGACGTAGTTGCCATGGGCAACCTGTTCTACAAGCATGAGGAAAAGCCCATCGCCGAGGTGGACTCGCTGAACGCCGACCAGTTGGAGAATCTGGACAGCAACACCCGCCACGTGGCCGAAATATATACGCCTGTGATTCAGAGTGGAAAATTCCTCGGCGCGATTGAGTTCTATTCCGACATCACGGATGTGAGAAATCTGTTCATTGATCGGGTTCGAATGTCGCTGATCGCGATCAGTGCGGTGGTCCTACTGGCTTTGTCCGCCGTAATTCTGATTGTGCATCGCAACAATCGCAGGCAGTTGGGCGTACTTCGCGTTCGTGCGCAGAAAGAACGAGAGTTGATGGATGACCAACTGCGCCTCGCGCGCGAAGTCCGCCTGCTGGGCGAGTTGAATGAATGGCTGCAATCCAGCCGCTCTCTGGATGAGCTGTTTGACATGGTCTCACGATTCATGACGCATATCCTGCCCGAGGCTGAGGGCAGTGTTTATGTCTATTCCAACTCGCGCGATGTTCTGGACGGATGCGCCAGTTGGAACGGTGGCACCCACAAGACGCATATCCACCCCGAGGGTTGTTGGGGCCTGCGCCGTGGGCGGACCTATGAATTCGGTGCCTCCGAGATTGATTTCGTCTGCGAGCATGCCGAGCCCCATGACGGTCGGGCCTATTTCTGCTTTCCGATACTCGCGCATGGCGAAACGGTCGGTCTGTTGCACCTGCGCGCGCATGAAGGAAAGTGCGAGGCCTTTCACGCCAGCAAGAAACTGGCGCAGCTCTGCGCGGAACAGATAAGCATGGCGATTGCCAATGTGCGGATGCGCGATCAGTTGCATGACCAGTCAGTGCGAGATCCACTGACAGGGTTGTTCAACCGACGCCACATGACCGACAGCCTCCGCCGGGGAATCAGCCGTAGCCAGCAAACCGGAGCACCGCTCAGCCTGATCGCAGTGGACGTGGATCATTTCAAGAAATTCAACGACACACATGGGCATGACGCGGGTGATATGGTTCTGCGCGCCGTGGGCGCCGCCTTGGAACAAGGGTGCGACCGCGATGAGATCGCCTGCCGCATCGGTGGCGAGGAGTTCATGCTGGTTCTCCCCGACAACACGCCAGATGATGCGGTGACACGGGCTGAAACCCTGCGCCAAGCGGTCGAGGCCGTATCGGTCAGATATGGTGACAAGTCCCTGCCTCGGATCACGATCTCGGTCGGAGTAGCGCATTACCCTGCACATGGGACAATGCCGCAAGACCTGATGCGAGCGGCTGATGACGCCCTCTATTCAGCCAAGGACAACGGCCGAAATCAGGTGCGCGTTGCAAGTGGTCATACCGATTCGGCCGCTGAACGTCCGGGGCCAAAATCACTCAACGGGAGGCCTGATGCGGCGTGATCCCCTTGCCGAATCGCAGTGCAGGTCGGATCAAACCTCATGGACCTGCACAGCACCTATCCCGGCATTGCCGACCTGAAACGCCGCGCCCGACGGAGGCTGCCGCATTTTGTTTGGGAATATACCGAAAGCGGGACCGGTACTGAAACAGCCCTACTTAGAAATCGAGCAGCGCTGGATGCGGTGAGGCTGCGCCCCTCGATTCTAAAAGGTGAACTGGAATACGATACCAGCACGCGTTTTCTGGGGCAGGACTGCCCACTTCCTTTCGGAATCGCGCCGATCGGCATGTCGGGTCTGATCTGGCCGGACGCAGAAGGCATATTGGCGCGTGCGGCTGCGCAGGCCTCTCTGCCCTACACATTGTCAACGGTGGCCAGCCAATCCCCGGAGGATCTGGCCCCTCATCTGGGTGAAAACGCGTGGTTCCAGCTTTACCCGCCTAGGGATCCCGAGATTCGGGCAGATTTTCTGGCCCGCGCCCGACATGCTGGGTTTAAAACGCTGGTTCTTACCGCCGATGTTCCTGTCGCCTCCCGCAGAGAGCGTCAGACACGCTCAGGGCTGACCCATCCGCCAAGGCTGACGCCAAGATTGCTGGCCCAAGTAGCGCGGCGCCCCGCTTGGGCGTTTGGGATGCTGCGACAGGGCATGCCCAAAATGCGCACGTTGGACAAGTACATCGACAACACAAAATCGATGCCGCTCACGGCCCATGTCGGATACTTGCTGCGCACGTCACCGGACATGGATTACGTCAAACGGTTGCGCGATCAGTGGGATGGGCCCTTCGTAATCAAGGGAATCATGCGCCCCGACGATGCCGAAATGCTTGAACAAGCCGGGGTGGACGCGCTTTGGGTCTCGAACCACGGAGGCCGTCAATTTGACGGTGCCCCCGCCAGCATCGAAGTTCTACCGGGGATTCGCAGGGTCACCAGCCTGCCTCTGATCTTCGACAGCGGCATCGAAGGTGGGTTGGACATCCTTCGCGCTTTGTCCAAGGGGGCCGATTTCGTCATGCTTGGACGGGCCTTTTTGTATGGCCTGGCGGCACTTGGCGCCAAAGGACCAGCTCATGTGATTGATCTCTTACGGCAGGATATGCTCGCAAATATGGGACAGATGGGCCTTGCCGACCTGACCCAAATCAAGACGATTCATCACGAAGATTGATGCTGCGGCGCAGCAACGCTACAAGAAACGCGCGAACAATGGCCGTTTGCGAGCGTTAACATGCCGGTTATACCCAGAACCACTGATACACCTGCGCGTATTCTCCGCCTATGAACACGGCCGAAACACCAAGACCGGGACCCAAAATGACCGATTTCAAGAAGATCCTGATCGCCAATCGCGGCGAGATTGCCATTCGCGTGATGCGCGCAGCCAACGAGATGGGTAAACGCACCGTTGCGGTCTTTGCCGAAGAAGACAAGTTAGGCCTGCACCGCTTCAAGGCGGACGAAGCCTATCGCATTGGCGAAGGTCTTGGCCCTGTCGCGGCATATCTGTCGATTGACGAGATCATCCGCGTTGCCAAGGAATCGGGTGCGGACGCGATCCATCCCGGCTACGGCCTGTTGTCCGAGAACCCGGACTTCGTGGATGCCTGTGTTCAAAACGGCATCACCTTCATCGGCCCCAAGGCCGAAACCATGCGTGCCCTGGGCGACAAGGCTAGCGCCCGCAAGGTGGCGATTGCCGCCGACGTGCCGGTTATCCCTGCCACAGAGGTTCTGGGTGATGATATGGCCGCGATCAAGAAAGAGGCGGCCGAGATCGGCTACCCATTGATGCTGAAGGCCAGCTGGGGTGGCGGTGGGCGCGGCATGCGCCCAATCCTGTCCGAGGATGAGCTGGAAGAGAAAGTTCTGGAAGGCCGCCGCGAGGCCGAGGCCGCATTTGGCAATGGCGAAGGCTATCTGGAAAAGATGATCACCCGCGCCCGTCACGTCGAGGTTCAGATCCTCGGCGATAAGCACGGTGAGATCTATCACCTCTATGAGCGTGACTGCTCGGTCCAACGCCGGAACCAGAAGGTGGTTGAACGCGCCCCTGCCCCCTATCTGACCGAAGAACAACGCGCCGAGATTTGCGAACTGGGCCGCCGCATCTGCGCCCATGTGAACTATGAATGCGCTGGCACCGTCGAATTCCTGATGGATATGAATACCGGCAAGTTCTACTTCATTGAAGTGAACCCTCGCGTTCAAGTGGAACACACCGTCACCGAAGAGGTCACTGGCATCGACATCGTTCAGGCTCAGATACTGATCGCCGAGGGCAAGACACTGGCCGAGGCCACTGGCAAAACCAACCAAGATGAGATCCGCCTGAACGGCCACGCGCTGCAGACCCGTGTGACCACCGAAGACCCGCTGAACAACTTCATCCCGGACTATGGCCGCATCACCGCCTATCGCTCGGCAACTGGCATGGGCATCCGTCTGGACGGCGGCACCGCCTATGCGGGCGGCGTGATCACGCGCTACTACGACTCGCTGCTGACCAAGGTCACTGCTTGGGCGCCGACGCCCGAAAAGGCGATCGCCCGGATGGACCGTGCCCTGCGTGAATTCCGCGTGCGCGGCGTCTCTACCAACATCGCATTTGTGGAAAACCTGCTGAAGCACCCAACCTTCCTGTCGAATGAATACACCACCAAATTCATCGACGAGACACCGGACCTGTTCGCCTTCAAAAAGCGCCGTGACCGGGGCACCAAGGTTCTGACCTATATCGCGGACATCACCGTCAACGGTCACCCCGAAACCAAGGATCGCCCTGAGCCGCGCGCCGACCTGAAAGAGGCGAAAGCCCCAGCTCAGAAAGCCGAACCCCAGATGGGGACCCGCAACCTGCTGGAGCAAAAGGGCCCGCAGGCCGTGGCCGACTGGATGAAGGCCCAGCGTCAGCTACTGATCACCGACACCACCATGCGGGACGGTCACCAGTCGTTGCTGGCGACACGGATGCGCTCGATCGATATGATCAAGGTCGCGCCCAGCTATGCCGCGAACCTGCCGCAGCTGTTCTCAGTGGAATGCTGGGGTGGCGCGACATTCGACGTGGCCTATCGCTTCTTGCAGGAATGCCCGTGGCAACGCCTGCGTGACCTGCGCGAGGGGATGCCGAACCTGATGACCCAGATGCTGCTGCGCGGCGCAAACGGTGTCGGCTATACCAACTACCCTGACAATGTGGTGCAGGAGTTTGTGCGCCAGGCCTCGCAAGGGATCGACGTGTTCCGCGTGTTCGACTCGCTCAACTGGGTTGAAAACATGCGCGTTGCGATGGATGCAGTCGTTGAAAGCGGCAAGATCTGCGAAGGCACCGTTTGCTATACTGGCGATATTCTGGACCCGGATCGCTCGAAATACGATCTGAAATACTATGTCGGCATGGCGAAAGAGCTGCGCGATGCAGGGGCGCATATTCTGGGCTTGAAAGACATGGCAGGTCTTCTGAAACCGGCCTCGGCCAAGATCCTGATCCGCGCGCTGAAGGAAGAGGTCGGCCTGCCGATCCACTTCCACACACATGACACCGCAGGCATCGCCAGCGCCACCATTCTGGCGGCGTCTGAGGCCGGCGTCGACGCGGTGGATTGCGCGATGGACAGCTTCTCAGGCAACACGTCTCAGGCGACGCTGGGCACCGTGGTTGAAGCGCTGCGCCATACCGAGCGGGACACTGGCCTCGACATCAAGTCGATCCGAGAGATCAGCGATTACTTCGAGGCCGTACGTGGCCAGTACGCGGCCTTTGAATCCAGCCTGCAGGCCCCGGCCTCCGAGGTGTATCTGCACGAGATGCCCGGCGGCCAGTTCACCAACCTCAAGGCTCAAGCGCGCTCTCTGGGGCTTGAAGAGCGCTGGCACGAGGTCGCGCAAACCTATGCTGACGTGAACCAGATGTTCGGTGACATCGTGAAGGTGACGCCGTCGTCCAAGGTTGTCGGTGACATGGCGCTGATGATGGTCAGCCAGGGCCTGACACGAGAGGAAGTGGAAAGCCCTGCAACCGATGTGGCCTTCCCCGACTCGGTCGTGGACATGATGCGCGGCAATCTGGGCCAGCCTCCCGGTGGCTTCCCGCCTGCGATCCTGCAAAAGGTTCTCAAGGATGAGGCCCCCAATACCGAGCGTCCGGGCAAGAACGTACCCGCCGTCGATCTCGAGGCCACCCGCGCCGACCTCTCTAAGCAGCTGGATGGCAAAGAGGTCGATGACGAGGATCTGAACGGCTACCTGATGTATCCGAAGGTGTTCCTTGACTACATGGGTCGTCACCGCACCTATGGTCCGGTGCGCACCCTGCCGACCCGTACCTTCTTCTACGGCATGGAGCCGGGCGAAGAGATTACGGCTGAGATCGATCCGGGCAAGACGCTGGAAATCCGCTGTCAGGCGATCGGTGAGACCGACGAGAAAGGCGAGGTCAAAGTGTTCTTCGAACTCAACGGCCAGCCCCGCGTCATTCGAGTGCCCAACCGTCTTGTGACAGCCACCACGCAGGCCCGCCCGAAGGCCGAAGTCGGAAATATCAACCACATCGGCGCGCCGATGCCGGGTGTTGTGGCTACTGTTGCGGTCACCGCTGGCCAAGAAGTCAAGGAAGGCGATCTCCTGCTGACAATCGAGGCGATGAAGATGGAAACCGGCATCCACGCCGAACGCGACGCGGTGGTCGCTACCGTCCATGTACAGCCCGGCGGCCAAATTGACGCAAAGGACCTGCTGGTCGAACTGGAATAACCAGTCTAGTTTTCGAAAGCACAAGGGCCGCTCGGGGAACCGGGCGGCCTTTTTCTACTCAGGAGGAACACGATGCTGTCCATCACCCCAATCTACGCCTCGTTGCTGGCGATCCTTTACATTGTTCTGAGCTTCCTGGTCATCAGCCAGCGCCGCAGTGACAAGGTCTCCTATGGCGATGGTGGCAAGCCGGACATGCTCAAGGTGATCCGGACGCACTCCAACTTCATCGAATACACGCCCTTTGCCCTTCTGCTGATCACCATGGTCGAGCTTCAGGGTGCCGGAGCGCTGATGCTGAACCTGTTGGGCCTCTGCCTGCTGGGCGGTCGCTTGTCGCACGCCTACGGCTTTGGCCGCAGCCCGCAGATCGTGATTCTGCGCCAGATCGGGATGGTCCTGACCTTCACAGCTATCCTCGTTGCGGCAATTGCGAACCTCGTGTTGGCGCTTTGAGCCAAGCATCCGTTTTTTGGCGAACGCCTATATTTTTCGAGCCGATGCGATCAAGCTACGACGGAAGGATGCCAACGGTTCCATTGGCTGCCTCCAGTTAAAATCGGAGTGTATGAACAACGTTGCAAACTGAGTAAATTAGCGGGTTGCGGGCCAAAAAATTTTGCCATATACGCCTGCTCATCCAGTTGGCCGTTGCCCAACGAACATAGACCAAAATGTTCAAGGTAGCGCCCTAACTTTTGAAACTTAGCCTTTCGTGGCTTGATCTGAACAAAAAGATCTGGCTTTGCACTGAAGGACCAAGTTGAAAAAGTGCCCCTATAGCTCAGCTGGTAGAGCAACTGATTTGTAATCAGTAGGTCCGCGGTTCGAGTCCGTGTGGGGGCACCACTGTTTTCAAAGACTTACGAGGCGATCTCATGCCTAACACTCGCTTCGGGTAAGCGCAGGGTAAGCGAAGGCCGCCATTTTTCCCTTTACATTCGCCTGATGGTTGAATGGCTCTTCAGGCAAGGGAGGAGCGGATGGGACACATCAGGCTTGGCACTTTGCCTCGGTCCAGGAAGTGGCGCGAGGTCGTTGATCTGATCGCAACCAATGCGCCGGTCGAACAGATCGCCGAGGCCGCAGCGGATGCATCCGACAAAGATCTTAAACGGGCGAGTCGTGACCCTCGGTTTCAATTTGTAAGTGATCTTCTGGTGCGGTTGCCTTTGCTTGCGAGGGCCCCTGGCTTCGAAGACGCTTTGGTCGATCTCGGAATCGACAGATCAGAGCTTAACTCTGTGACAGGACTGCTTGCAGGATTGGAACGCGTTGTTGATCGCAACAGTTTTGATCTCCGAGGTTCCTCAGATGCAGGCGAATTGGCGAAGGCCGCGCTCTTGGAAAGCCTTTCCGTTCAGCTGCACGACCGGTTGCCATCGCTGTTTGAACCGACACCGCAAGAAATTCGCCAAGCACTCGCGAGTTTCGCCGTGGGTGATGCATTTGCGAGACTCGCGCGGGATTTCTTTGCCCGGCTGACATACCGCTCTCTAGACTACTATCTGAGCCGGGAACTCGCCAATCACACTGGCGAGGATCGACGCTTTTCAACCGATGCACAGCGAGTGGCATTTCAACAAGCCCTGGCCCAGCACACATTTGAAGTGTCAAGAATCGTCGAAGAATATGCGGGCGGCTGGTATGGCAAAACCGTCTGGCAGAAGCAGGCGCTTGATCGCGATGCAATAGACAAGTTCACAGCTTACGCGTTCAAAAAGATGCGCTCGGAATTTGGGCGCCGTCGCGCCGTTGCCTGAAGTTGAAGTCAGATGGTTGCCGCCCCTGACAAAAAGCGGCGGTGATGAAGTCCTGCGTCTCGACATTGCTGGCCGCGAAGTCGCAATGACGCTACGGATTGGACAATTGAACCGTCAATTGGTCGAGGGATTGCAGGATCGTGTGCTCGATTTGCTGGAGATTGCCGCGCTTGTCTATTGCGCGGACGCGGCAGTCAGCCGTGGTGGTTTGGCAGATCAGAAGATGGGTGAGAAGTGGCACAGACGGTTCGTAGCCACCATGCCGGTACGCGATCTGGATTTCTGGCAACGTGAGAGCGTAATACAGGCTCTGGAAGAAACGTTGATGTTTCTATCCGGCGATCGCTTTGAATTTTCTTTTTCGATCAAAGACGAACCGGATGCAGAGCGATCGCGCTTCTTCAAATTCGGTCGAAATAGTTCATGGAAGCCCCACCGTGTCTTGATGTTTTCCGGCGGGCTCGATTCCTTTGCGGGCGCTGTGGAAGAAATCGTGGAACAGAAGCATCGGGTTGCTTTGGTCAGTCATGCCTCGTCCACGAAAATAGCGCCGGTCCAGAAACGGCTGATCTCAGCGTTGAGCAAACGGTACGGACCGGAAAAGTGCCGTCACATTCCCATGAGCGCCCAGTTGAAGGGTCGATCGACTGCGGAAAGAACGCATCGCACGCGCTCATTCTTGTTCGCGGTACTTGGGTCGATCACTGCAAAGGCCTTCGGACTGGACCGCTTGTCGTTCCATGAAAACGGCGTTGTGAGCCTCAACCTGCCGCCGGTTGGCAGTGTCATTGGAACGCGAGCGACGAGAACGACCCATCCTAAGGCACTCAACCTGTTGACCGGTTTTCTGCAGCTTGTTTTCGAGAACGATATGCGCGTCGACAATCCCTACTTCGCGCGCACTAAAGCTGAAGTCGTGGAGCGCATCTCCCAACTTGGGATGGCAGATCAAATTGTCGAGACGCGCAGTTGCGCGGATGTGCATAATCAAACCAATCAATACTTCCATTGCGGTCGCTGTTCGCAGTGTATCGATCGGCGTTTTGCGATGCTCTCAATAGGGCTTGAACGTTTTGACCCTGAAGATGCGTATCGCGTGGACTTGATGTCGGACGCTCGACCGAACGGCATCGACCGGGAGATGGCGTTGTCCTATGTGCGCAATGCAGTGTTGTTTGAAAACGCCACGCCAGATGCACTGATCCGAAATTTCCCCGTTGTGTTGGATGCGGTCAATTACCTCGACAATCCGCCAGACACAGCCATGGTGATGATCGCAGATTTGCTGAACCGCCACGGCAAGGCGGTCACATCTGTCATGCGCAGAACTCTCGAACGCAAGTCACCCGGTGAGTTCCCTGAACAGAGTTTGCCAAGACTATATGGTGCGATGCAGAGCGCCTTGACCTTGCCGTTCGTACCTGCGGCCTCAGTTGATAAAAACGAGAAACAGCAACTTCCGCTGTCCATAGAAATCGACAAAGCCTCCCGTTTGGTTGTGATCGGCGAACATGTTGAGCTTAAGAAAAATGCCACAGCTGACCTGTTAGTGGTCTTGGCTGAAGAGTGGCTCCGTTCTGCTGGTGAATGTCTCGAACCCATGGACCATCACTGCGTGAAATCTGGCGAACTCGTTGAAAAATTAGGCGTTGAATCCGACGAAGCCGTTAGACGGAGAATTCAGACTGCTCGCAGAACGCTTGCAGGGAGATTGGAGTCCGCTGGCCTGTCAGTTGATAAGCCCCAAGAGTTGATTGAAAATCTCCCTTGGCATGGATACCGGCTTGCTCCCGAGCGCGTGGTCGTTCGGGTGCGTCACCGGAGCTGATCATTCATCAATAACCGCGTCCTCGTCTGGCAACGGTCCACGGCGGCGAAACCGCCCCATCAGTTCGACCTGACGGCCAGGTGAAACAGAACCATAGGAGCTGAACGTCGTCATCACGTCGTCGTGTCCCATGTTCTGCGACCAGGCTTTATAGTCCTCTGGTGTCCTGCAGTGAAGTTTTGCCAGCTCTGCGATCGTATCTCGCACGCGGTGCGGCGAAAACGGTGGCAGCCCGGCGTTAACGAAAGCTTGCTTGAAGATCCTGGCCACAGACGACGGGCCGGCCCACGGCTCGCGCGCGATACCTACTGCCTCAAATCGTCTGGACGGGCCAACAGCTACGCGCGTCTTGGGGAACAGAGGATCCGTGTCCGAGAAAAGATGGTCCTGACGAAGCTCCGTGATCCAGTCTCGCAGAATCCTTTCGTCATCATCACCTAAGGGAAAGAAACTGGTCGTGAAGGACTTTCCAAACTTTGTATCCACGGAACGACCGTCAAACTGCACGCATTTATTGGCTGGATCGACATGACCCAGCCGCAGGGTGATGGCGGCACCTTCACGTGATCCGGTCAAGAAAAGGAAGGCGATCAGGGCGCGGTCACGGCGCTGGACCACTGTTTCTGCAGGCATGTGGGACAACAGGTGGTTTAGTTGTTCAGGGGACGGATGCGGCTTCCACAGGGTGCTTCGACGGGCCTGTTCCGATTTGCGGTCCGGCGTGAGATAGGCGATGTCTGAGCGTGAGATCTTTGACTTGTACCCCGGTTGGTCCGCCATCCAGTCAAAGAGCTTCATTACATCGCGCAACACACCGTTTATCGTGGCAGCCGACAATGGGGCGCCCGTGCGTTCGTTGCGCAAACTTTGCAGATGGCGTTTGAACGCGCGCGCCCTTTCTGAATGAAACGCCCTGTAGTCCTTGCCTTTGAGCCATCTGTCATAGATGGCAATCGACGCTGCAGCTTTGTCGATCGAAGATTGCGACAGCCCCTTTGCGTCCTTCAGCCAGACAAGGTGTTTGCGCTTGATGCGCAGGTTATCCGAGGTGTGTTTTGGCATGGGTCTCGGGCTCCTCTTTCAAGGTCACTTTTGAATGAGTTTCGGTACAGGACACTAATCTTGGGGAGGCTTGTTGAAGTGTGACCTCCAGTTTGGCCTGAATGGCTTCCAGATCTGAACGGCGAATGATCTTGTTCATGACCGCACCGCACGTCGGACAGAGGGCTGTTACGCGGCCGCTGGAAGCTGTTTCCTGAACATAATCCGCAATCTTGCCGTCAGGTTCACGCGGACCTCTGCAACTGAGGCAGTAGCAGTGATGCAATGCCAACTTGCACCGCGCCTTGCGTTGTCTTTGTCCGAGGAAGTTCTTGAGCACATGTCCTTCGATCAACCAAGGCTTGCTGCTGGTATCAGCCGCAAGTCCGTTGTTCCAAATCCAGCGAATGACGGTCTGGCGATGACAGCCCAAAACGTCCGCCACCTCCCAGACTGTGTAGACAAGGTGCGATTTGACTTTGTGTGAGGGGAAGGACTTTGCCATTACACACCCTCCCCGGAAATTGGTCCGCATGTGTTCTGGCAGATCTGGGCCTCTTCATAGGCTTCGATCACGCCTTCATCGTATAAAACGCGCGCGCCGATCTTCAAAAACCTGGGACCCTTTCCGAGCCACCGCCACTGCTCTAGCGTTCGCGGCGACATGTGCCACCGCTCCGCCAGCTGATCTTGTGTCAACTTGGTCACATCAACCTCAACTGTTCTCTGCGGCACGAGGAAGTTCGGTCCGCTTCTGTTGAACAAAGTGAGGGTTCGGAGTTCAGAAATCTGTGGCCACCGCCAATAAAGGCGTGACACATGCCAGGGCTAAATCATTGATATTATGTGACTTGAATCAGAAAGGTGTGACGCATCCGCAAAAATGCGTGACCTTGCCACCCAAATCGCAGGGAGTCAGCGGCTGCAAACGACCCGAAAGCTGACGTTAATCAAAAATGCTTGGAAGACGGCTTCGAGCCCTTTGCAGACTTCTTGCCGCAACCCAGTTTTTGCAACCGCATCAGGCCGCTCGCAGCCCTAATCGGACATTCCAAACTGAACTTTGCAAATCCCTACAAGCGGACATAGCATTAGTTCGCTGCATTTGCTCGAATCTCGGCAATTTCGCCAGTGGTTGGACTAGCATCGAGCTTTCAGCGAGGCCTCTGAATTTTGCCGGTCATTCGCAAGCCATCACGAATGTTCAATCCCATCATCGTGAGGTTTGCTCCCCCAGCGATCAGTTCAATCACCTGAATCGTATAAAACGTGCTGTCGAATTCGCCAGCAGTGGCTTTGCCAGCCAGAAACCAAGCGGCCGGTACGAGGACTAACAAGCCGTTCAGCGCAATGATCGGCATACGGGTTTTCTTGGCTTTTGTAAGCGCATCCTTGCGTTTCCGGCCCATTGCCGTGCCCGATCCGCCAGCAATTGCCATTGCTGGAACTAGAATGAACATACCTTTAAGGATCAATGCTTTGACGGTTGCGACTGTTTCATGGGTCGCAAAGAGTTCGCTAACGACCGTCGATGTCCAAAAAAGCAGGATCATCACAAAACCGATGCCGCCAGCGATGGCGTGAATCTTTGTTTTCATTGCGGTTCCCTCAAATGGGCTTTTTCAAAGGGTTTTGTCAGGCCGTGCAACAATTTGGCACCGCAACCTTTTCGAACAGGTGGGGTGCTGTCACAGCGCTTGAGGGATAGTGGCTGAGCTGCTGCTGAAATTCGGGGATTGAAAACGCGGCGCGGAAATCTGCCACAGACTCCCAAATCGCGTAGTTCAGGTATATACTGCCCTCCCCAACGGCTTTGTGCAGTTGAGTGCTGATGTAACCCGGCTGCTTTTTCATCCATTGGGCATCGCTCCTCCAAGCTTCAACCAAGGCGTTTTGGTCATCGGGATCGACTGTGAAGAGATTGACGAGAACGACGGGTCCAGCGTCGATGCCCAATTGCCGTTCAATGGGAAACTCAGGGTCGAGCGGTTTGAAACTCACCATTTCGGTGCTCCTTGAAAGTGGATTCATTATGGTGTCATGTTGTCATATTTAGGAAGCACCAAACATAATGACAATACGTTGTCAAATGAAATGAGGAATCGACATGCCGGATGCGCGAAGGACTGAAGAAGGAGAAGCCGTGACAGCCTTGATACTGGATGTGTTTCGGTTGAACGGTCGATTGCAGCTTGCCGGTGATCGCCTCGTATCAGAACTTGGTCTAACAAGTGCTCGATGGCAGATTCTTGGTGCCATCGCCTATTCTGATCGACCGGAATCCGTTGCCTGGCATGCACGGACGATGGGCGTTCACCGGCAGGGCGTACAACGGATCATCAATGAATTGAGCAAAGAAGGCATGGTGGAGTTTCAGTCGAACCCACACCACAAGCGGGCGCACTTAGTCGTACTGACCCCAAAGGGGCAGGAGTTGTACGAAGCCGCGATTGCGAGACAAATCCCATGGGTGAATAAACTCTCAGAAGGCCTGTCGCCAGATGACATTGCGACAGCGCAAAATGTTGTTGGCTGTCTCAAGGCACGTCTCGAAGAAGCCGCAACGCGACTAGATCAGAGCCCGACCCAAAGTTGACACTCATACCGAGTGTAGCATCGGTCAATCTGGGCTCGTAGTCGACCTTCGCTACCTCTCGAATAATTGGCTGGAGGCAGCCCGAAGCAGACATTTCCGACTGGACTTTGCAAAGTCCGAAGGACGGAATAGGCGGACTTTCTCGCCTATTTAGAGATCATGCAAACGTCATTCAACTTGAGAACCGGTGTGGTAGCTTGGTCGAGTGAGTTCATGAGATCAGATCAGTCCAATTGGAGAACGACCATGCGTCATTTCAAGTTACTTCGAACATTGCCGAAAGCGACCATAGCCTTTGTGGCTTCAGTATCGATGGCTTGGGGATGTACTGGCATCATGTTGACGGGGCAGGATGGAAGCATCGTTCGCGCTAGGACCGCCGAGTGGGGGCCATTCGATCTTGAGACAAAGATCAACATTATTCCCGGAGGTTTCACGTATTCCGCAGGCGGAATGCCAGATGGGCAAGACGGAGCAAACTGGACGGGTCGTTTTGGGATGGTCGGTATCAGCATGTTGGATCATGGGGCTCCCGCAGATGGGATCAACGAAGCCGGATTGACCGCCGGACTGTTTTATCTGCCCGGCTTTACCGAGTATCAGGACTACGATCCCGACCTAGCTGACAACACGATCCCCGGCGATTTGCTCGCCAGCTATGTTCTTTCCCAGTTTGAGACGGTTGAAGAGGTTGCCACCGGGTTGGCGAATGTCCGTGTGGTCGGGGTCGTGGATGAGACTCTCGGTTTTCCCTTCCCATTTCATATGTTGGTTGCTGACCGGTTCGGCGGAAGGATCGTTGTAGAGTACATTGATGGCGAACTGACGATTTTCGATGCTCCGCTTGGGGTGATCACCAATTCGCCAAACTACGATTGGCACATGACCAACCTAAACAACTACGTAAACCTGTCAGCACTCGGGCTTCCGGAAGTTGAGGCAAGCGGCGTGACCTTCGCGCCCCTTGGCGCCGGGAGCGGCATGATAGGGCTGCCTGGTGACTTCACACCCCCATCCCGCTTTGTCCGTGCAGTCGCCTTTTCACAGACAGCGCGGGAAACGCAAGGTGGCTATGACACCGTGCGCGAGGCGTTCCGTATTCTGGACAACTTCAACATTCCTGCCGATGCCGCTGAGGGTGCCCAAGACGACGTACAATCGGATGACCTGCTTTATAGCGCAACACAGATCACGACCGCTGCGGACTCTCTGAACCTCGTCTACTACTATCACACGATGTACGACAGAACGGTGCACATGGTTGATATGAAGCAGATTGACTTCGAAGCTATGGGAGACGAGATGATCAGCTTTGAAACTAGCGGTGATCGCGAACCCACGTTGGTCGATGTGACCCCAACGAATTGACGCAATACCACGCGGGCCGTGGCGGCATCACCGCTGGCTGCGGCCCAATACAACTTCGGAATAGAGAGTTTGCCGCTCCAGCGAATAAGCGGCGTTAGGATCTAAGTCGCGTTCGCCATTATTCGCACTATTGACTGGAGGCAGCCCGAAGCGGACCTTCATCACCAAGCTTTGCAATCTCTGAGATGCGGGACGAAGCTGACTTTTCAGGTCCGGCTATGCGTTCCTTTCCTAGCAATAAATTTCGTAGGCTCTATCATGCTGGCTTTGCCCCATTGTCGAAGGAAACAACATGTTGCGTTCAATGCTAATCCCCGCAGTTCTCATTGCACCTCATTGTCTGACTGCTGCAGAGAAAGTGTCGGCAACGAACTTCTATGTCGTCAACCAAGAGCAAATTTCCGCGGGCGAGGACGTGTTCTGGAAAGAGGACAACTATGGGACTTATACCGTTGACGAGGGACCAATCGATCCTGGTTTTGTCCGGTGCGTGGGCTCGGGTTTCGGCGGACCCAGCGGTGTCAGCGGCGGTGGCGTCTGTGTTTATGGTGAAGAAGAGGACACGTTCACCATGAGATGGGAGGTTGTTGCCTTCGGCGTCAACAACTGGCGGATAGTTTCCTCTACCGGCAAATATTCGGGGATGACTGGAAGTGGAACGACCAAAACACGTGTGGCGTCAAAATTCCTGGCGCTACCGCACCGTATTTCTGACTGGGAAGGCGAGGTTGCCTTGCCCGCTAGGGATTGAAACTCGAACTGAAATGGTCGGGGATGATGCTGATTTGAAAGGTTGGCAAAGCCCGCATTGGGCTCGCTGCTGTCGTTCGCTGTGATCTGTCCGAGGGACTGCTATGCGGACATAGCTGCCGTCCACTTAGCACAAGGCAATGACCGCTCCCAGTCCAAAGAGGGCACCAAAATGTACTGCGCTAAGTAGGCTCGCGCACAAAACGCAAAGCTGGACTCAGGCAATTTCTTTGAAATCACAATTGATTTTGCAGCGAATGGCTCGGCAAAAACGCAAAAGATCCAGTGTCAAATTTTGATTCAGCTGTTTTTCTCAATAGTGTTGGAAAGCAGAAAATTATTGATCGCAAGTCGCCAATCATAAGGGTCAAGGTTGCAGAATGAAACTCTCGTATCTCCTTCACGGTCACGTAACCCATCAACTTTACTGGCGATCACATTGCGCTTCGCGGCAAGCGCTTCGTCCAGCACAAGTCCATAAGCCTCCCAACGCGAGGGAATCGCAATGATATCGACGGCTTGATAAGCCTCTGCTGGATCTTTGGCATGACCCCTAAATTCGATGCGCAGGTCACCCTCTGCCAACGCCTCAAGGTATGAACGCTGACCGCCTTCGCCAAAGATCAACAAGCGCGCCTCCGGCGTTCGGGTTGACCGAAAACCCTGGATCAGGATGTCGAACCCTTTCTGCTGTTCCAAACGCCCGATGGCACCAATTGTGGTCCTTGACTTGGGAGGTATCGCCTTTCGTGACAAGCGCTCAAGATCAACGGTTGGAGGAATGACGATCAGCTTTTCCGAAGTAGCCAGGCGTCGTTCCTTCATCCAGTCCGACTGCGCATGGCTGACCGCGACCACCTGATCGAAGAAGGAATAGATCACCCGCAGCATCGCAAAGAACCGACGTTTGTGTGGGACATTCAGGGTGGTGAATGCCCGGGTGTAACTGTGTTCGACATGGACCAGTCGAGTGTCCAGATGCATTGCGCGAAGCGATGAGAACGCGGGCAGGCTTCTCCAACTTGGTACGACGTGGGACACGATGACATCCGCATTCAGTTTGCCCCAAGAAAACGCGGTCCGTTTGACTTTCAACACCTTTTGCTCGACCGCGCCGGACAGATCTGACTGCGCCAAAAGATGGTCGAGCATCCGCATCACGCCACCCGCTGTGGTGTCGTCTACCAGGTGGAGGATCTTTTTCTGTTCCATGATGGCGCCTCTCTCAGATCGATTGCAGTTTGGATTTCATTTGTCCCAGCCGTGTGATCGGGCCGGGTCCAAACGTTTTCAACACAAGGGCTGCGGCGAAAGTGCTGAACGATTTCAGAGGTTCCTGCAGCACCGGGCTGGGACTTTCCTGAACGCTTCGCACAAACAACTCCCAAGCTGTGTCCCGGTCTAGGTTGGTGATGGCCCGCCGCGCCAGATAACGCAGCTGATAAGCACGAGCTGAGGGTTCGTGCCGGGCAAAGAACTCAGGGTTCAGCGGGCGCAGCTTCGCGACCATCCGCTCCCACGCTTCCAACTGGCGATCCAAAGCCGCCGAAAGCCCGCCTGCATTGATCCGGTAGTGGGTCAGAAGCCCCGGAACGCCTTCGATCTGCCAATCGGTCTTCAACATCAACCGCATCCAGCATTCGATATCTTCGGACTGCCGGAAGGTCTCATCGAAGACCCAATCCCGCTGGGTTTCAAAGCTCGGACGGTAGGCCAGAGCCTCCAGCACCGTCTTTCGAATAACGGCCGCCGATCCATTACCGATTGGGTTGCGGTTCAGAACATGTGCTGCGGTCACATCCTTCAGGCGGGGTGCTTGTTTGATCCCCATCGCGCACCCCGCCTCGTCGATCAAGGCACTGCCGGAGTAACTAACCCCCACATCCGGTGCGGCCTTGAGATGGTGAATATGAGCCGCCAGCTTCTCGGGCATCCACAGATCGTCGGCGTCGCAAAAGCCGATGAACGTACCCCGCGCGGCAGCGATGCCGGTATTTCTGGCCCCCGCCAGCCCGCGATTGGCTTGCCCGACAAGTCGTACGCGCGGGTCGCATTGGTGCGTGCGGGCAATCCCGGCGGTCGCGTCCTGCGATCCATCATCGACGATGATGATTTCGAAATCGTCATAGGTTTGCGCCTGCAGTGCGGCGAGCGTTTCGGCCAAGGTTGCTTCGGCGTTGTAGGCGGGTACGACGATGGATGCTGTGGGCATGGTGATCTCCTTCAGAATTCTCATGAAAACAACGCGCGTTTGATCGCTTGCGGCAGGATCGGGGCCAGCGCGGCCCCTGCGGCGGTAGGCAGTCCTCGGCGCAGGGGCAGCAGGAAACCGCGCGCATGCAGACTCAAGCCTTTGCCTGTGTAAGACAGCGCCTGACCCTGATGTCCCAACCGCAGCGCTCGGCGGGCGAGATAGCGCAGATAGACGGCCTCGGACGACCGGGACGGGAATACGCCATATGATGCGGCTGTTTTGACCGCGTAGGCCCGCCCAGCGCGCATTGCGTTCAAGTCCGAGGACAAGCCCCCGGTGCTGGTGCGATACCAGACTTGGAACTGATTGACCCCTTTGATGGTGAACCCTTCGCCTGCGACGCGGATCAGCAGTTCCAAATCTTCGTTATGCACCGTTCTCGTGTCCAACCCGCCGACCTCGTTGAAGACCTCACGGCGGATCGAAAGATTGGACATGGTGCAGACCGGGTTCTCAGCCAAAAGGTCCTGAATGGTCAGGGGTGCGTCAGGAACGGTCGAACCTGTCTGAGAATCTCCGGGCCGATCCGTGAAGAACCGGATCTGCCCAAAAACAGCATCCGTCGAGGAGGATTGGAAGGTTTCGTTTAGCTGCGCCAGCTTGTCCTTGTGCCACAGATCATCCGCGTCGCAGAACGCCAGTATGTCTCCCTTGGCCAGTTCGGCCCCATAGTTGCGGGCAACGCTTGGGCCATCGAAGGGGCTGCTGGCGACCCGGATACGGTGGTCTTGCGCAATGTGATATAGCACGATGGACAGGCACGCGCTTGAAGGACGGTCGCCGACGCAGATCGCCTCCCAATTCGTGAAGCTTTGCGCGCGAATGCTGGTCAGCGTGTCGGCAATTGTATCCGCATCGGTGTGAAACGGCACGATAATCGTAAAGTTGGTCATTGGAAGCCGAGCCTTTCTGTTGTTTTGTGATCCCGAGGCAGCAGAACCCAAGAGGCCGTTAGCATCACGGCAGCACTCGTAAGCAGGTACCCGGTCGCCACTGGCATCAGCCCGAAAGGCGCTATGATCGCGGTGTTGAGGATCAATGCGAAGGCCAAGGCCGCGCTGACCCATAGCTCGGTAACCGCGCGGTTCTCGGACCGCAGCCATCCGGCCACGGCTGACCAGATGACGCTGGGCAATGCGGCAAGGCACAAGACCGAGACTACCGGTGAAATCTGTTGCCACTCGGCCCCTAGCAGCAGCGGCACATAGACCGGCGCAAGCGCGGCTTGCAGCAAAACCAACGGGCTCAGCACCAGGAGGGACGTGCCGAGCCCATGACGCAGCGCCTTGGTTTTATCCAGGGCTGCGCAAAGATGTGGGAAAAGAACAACTGAAAAGGCCTGCGTGAAAGATGTCGCCAAGCCGAGCCCAGCGTTGAAAGCCATGAAGTAGATGCCAAGGCTCTCGGCCCCCAGCATCGCGCCGACGACAAGCTTGTCGGCCTGGAGACGCAGAACTTTGACTATCTCGACGCCCAGAACGGCCCAGCCGAACCCAACAAAGGGGCGAAGAGCGGCAAATCCTTGTTTGGTGTCCAACGCCCAGGGACGCAGGCGGCGCATCAGGACCAGCCAGATCGGAGCAGCCAGCAAGCGGGGCAGCACCAAAGCCAGCGGCGAGGCCCAGAGCAGCGCCAGTAGCGCCGCCATGACATTCGCTCCAACCACCTGCCCTCCGGCAATGGCGGCGGTCTGCTGCAGCTTGCCCTCACGCATCGCAAGCGAGGCCTGTACTAGACCGGCGGGCATGAACAGGTACTCTCCCGCCAGAATGGCGAGCAGCAGCGCCAGCGTCTCGTGCCCTATCGCGTAGAGGAACGCAGCGATAGCCAGCTGCAGCGAAAACAGCGCCCCGCACCAGACCCAGAAGATGCGATGCGCAGTGTTGCAGCGCTGTTCCAACTCAGCCTGAGGGGCTTGGATGATCCTCTGCCCTACGCCGTTCTCGGTCAGCGCCTTGAGGATATCCCCTGCCGCAAGGGCAGCAGCAGCCAGACCGATTGCCTCGGGGCTGAGGCTGCGGGCCACGACAACAACGACCACAAGGCGCGACGCCTTTGCAGCCACTTCGGACGCCGCATAGGCCAGCAGGTGCCGCAAAAAACCGGAATGTGCCAATTGCTGAGTCATGTCGCCAAATGTCCAAAAACAGTGTTGGGATCAGTTCTAATTGGCCGCGACTTCCCTGTCCCAGACGCGGGCGGACAGCCAGACGAACCATCCGGCGAGGGCCCTATCCGAATGGGATAAACGGCAATCCCGATGCCGGTCTGACGCATATCAAGACACTGCCGTAGCTGTAGATGCAGTTCAGGAGAGTTCAAAATGACACAACATTTCAAAGTTTTGGTATTAGGAGCCGTCAGCGCGATTGCTCTGTCGGGTTGCAGCAGCATGAAGACCCCGCGCAACATCGAACCCGTCGCAAAAGGCGACAGCTATCAGGCGCAGTACCGTGCCCCCTCGCGGCGCCGGGCAAATGCACCTTTGCTGCAAGCGGAACATATGAATGGACGCGCCTGTATGCCTCAGACCGGGGATCAGGGCGCAAGTGCTTTTGCCAAATGGTCACAGCCCGCGCTTAGCCCATTGTTGGGCGAGAAGCTTTCGCGCAATGACATGGTGCAGATCACCATCGACGGGGATGAGCTTCTCAGCGACACCTATGTTGTGTCCCGCGATGGCGATCTGAAGCTGCCCTACCTACCGCCGGTGCGTGCGCAGGGTCGTACGACCGAGCAGGTAGAGCGGGATGTCGCCCGCGTTCTAGTGGCGGCACAGTTCTATGACAGTACCCCGCGTGTCACGGCGCGCATCAGCGATTTCGCCTCGGTTACTGTCGGCGTGAAAGGCGCAGTGTTTGAGCCCCACTCGGTCGAGATCGGAGGCACCCCAGGCGACTCACTGGATCGAGGACGCCAGGGTGTGCTGGGCGCCTCGACCGAGGCGCGCAACCTCTCGGTCGCCATTCGCGCTGCCGGAGGTGTGCGCCCTGATGCGGATCTGTCAGCGGTCGAACTGCACCGGCAAGGCACGATCTACCGGCTGGACCTACGCGGCGTGTTCGAAGGCTCAGACCCGACCGACATCATGCTGCTGACCGGGGATCAGATCGTGGTCAACAGCCGAGGGTGTTTCCAGGATGATCTTATGCGCCCCAGCCCGATCAGCCCGCCCGGCGTGACGCTTTACATGTCCAACCTCACACAACCTGCAACTGGCAACGCAGAGTCGGCTATTGGACGCGACGTGCGTGAGGTACCCTATGGCACGCGCTACCTGCAGGCCGTCGTCGATACCAATTGCGTCGGCGGAGCCAAGACAACCAACGCCAATCGCAGCGCGGTCCTGTTCACCCGCAACCCGATGACCGGGAACTCGATCGTCATTGAACGCAACATCGAAAAGCTGCTGCGACGCGGGGATCGGGATGACTATGACCCCTATGTTTTGCCGGGTGATGCGATCGCCTGCTACGACAGCAAGGCAACCGGCCTAACCGAGGTCGCCCGCGCGGTTGGCATCGTCGGCGCAGCGGCACTGCTAGCCCCCTAATTCAATCCCGAGCGGGCGATGCTTTCGCCCGCTCCCAAGCGGTAGAAACTGCGGCGAGTTTGTCAGTAATGTCTTTGTGTTCTTTGACCGCAGTCTCTACCGCAATTAACGCCTCGCGAAATTCTTCCGCGCCGAAGGTTGCCGCGCTGCCAGCCAGTTTGTGACAAGCCTGAGCGATTTGGGTCAAATCTGACTGGTCAATGGCACCGGTTTCGAGCTGTTCAACGAACTCATCCCCTTCGACAATGAACTTGGCATACAGACGGCCAAAGACTTCGGGCCCGAGGCTGTCTCTTAACTCAGCCAACGGATCAGGCTGCGCATGCCCTGAAATCTGGCCGTCGGTTCGGGTGACCACCGAAAGCGCCTTGCGCAGAGCATCAAGCGAGATTGGTTTGCCAATGAAAGCTGTCATGCCAGCGGCACGAAAGGTTTCGACCGCGTCTGGCAGGACATTGGCCGACACTGCGATAATCGGCACATCTGTCGACTGCCCCTGGCCATTGCGGATGTGGCGTGCAGCGGTTGGTCCATCCATCACCGGCATGCTGATATCCATCAGGATCGCGTCGAACCGCTGACTGCTGGCCTTTTCGACGCCGACCTGCCCGTTTTCCGCTGTCGTTACACTATGACCGTCCAGCGCCAGCATGTTGCAGATGACCTCGAGGTTGATCTCGTTGTCTTCGACCACCAACAAGCTCAGCGGGAGAGCGGTCTCGGTATTGATCTGAGCAGCTTCTAGCAGTTGGTCGCGCGCTGACGGCTGTAACGGTATCCGCAGCCAAAAAACGCTTCCTTCGCCCAATGTGCTTTCCGCCCCCACCTCACCCCCCATGGCCTGCGCGAACCTACGGGCAATTCCCAGGCCAAGCCCAGTTCCTCCGACCGTGCGACCGATAGAGGGATCGCTGGTGTAGAAGTCATCAAAAATGGCGTCGATCTCATCATCGGCGATGCCAACCCCGGTGTCGATCACACGCACTTCGTAGACATGTGCCTTACTCTGATCTGCCGGTTCACATCTTTCGACCTCGATCGACACACGGCCATTTTCGGTAAATTTGATTGCATTACCGACAAGGTTCAACAGAATTTGCCGCAACCTTTGCGCATCAGTCGCGACATGCGGATAGGCACCTCCTACCCATTGCCACGAGATTGAGTTGCCGCGCGAGGCCGCATTGCCGCTTTGACCATCCACCAGGTCCTGCAGCATCGCGTTCAGGTCGGTTGGCTCGTGCGCGACTGACAGCTTGCCGGCCTCGAACCGAGCAATATCCAGCACCGCATCCACATGATTTTGCAGAACCTGGCCCGATATCTCCATGTTGCGGACAAACTGAGACTGCTGTTTAGTCGTGCGTGTATTCTTGAGAAGGGTGAGGTTGCCCAGCAGCCCGTTTAACGGGGTTCTGATCTCATGGCTCATTACAGTCAGAAAATCCGACTTGGCCTTTTCCCCGGCAAGGGCACGGTCGCGGGCCGAGACAAGCTCTTTCTGATCCGCAACGCTTTGTGAGATATCGCGGACGAAACCGATTACGATTTCCTCGTCTCCGGCCCGGGCGGATTGCAACGCAAGTTCGACGGGAAAGACCTCACCATTCTTGCGCATCGCCTCAAGCTGGACGCGACCTTTGCCGACGACGTGGCGGTCTCCTCCGCTCTGCATCCGCTCCATGCCTTGGTTGTGGGCCTCGCGTAGATGCGAAGGTACAATCAATTCACCGATCGAATGCCCTTTGGCCTCTGCCTCGGAATACCCGAAAATTGCTTGTGCAGCCGCGTTGAACTCCAGCACTGTGCCGGCGGCGTTCACCACGATCACGGCATCCAATGAGGTCGAAAGGATCGTATTCATGCGTTGGTTTGCCTGCTGAATCGCCTGCCCCCGCCGATCAGCTTTGCGGTTGACCACCAAGAGGTATGCGCTGACCGCAGTCAGCGTCAGAAATAACCCACCGGACAAAACGGCCAGTTGAAACAGGCTGAGCGCGGTTTCCTCACGGCGCTGATCCGACTGGCTTGCAAAGTACGAGATCGCCGAGACCGAAAGTTCGCGCACCCGCGGAGCGATCCCCTGCGCACCGTCATAGAGATTTGACAGCCCAGCAATCAGGCCTGGGTTCTCAGCGTCGATTGTAGGCACCGAGGCCTTCAGATAGGCGGAGACGTCGTTCAGAGGTTCAGCGAATTTCGGGTCACTTCGCAGCGTTTCAAACAAACGCGAGGTGTCAAGAATGTCGATACGACTATACAAAAGATCGAAACGGCGGCGGACAAGGTCCAGGTTTTCAAGACTTGGCCCTGCATCCGATACACCCGCCTCAAGCGCGTTGAGGTAGAACAGGAACTCGACCTCGACCTGCGTTAGCGTCCATTGCACGTTATCTGTCCGAGCTGACTGCCGGTCGCGCAGGTCGGATATCACCTTGGCGGACAGCAACAAAACCAAAGCAAGGGCACCCAGAACGGCGATGCCGATGAGCCCGAAAGCCCACCGGCGCCGCGAGTGGTTTTGGAAATTTCTTGTCAATGTCTGGCCCGTATCGCCCACTTCATACCGAATTGTAACCCCACGCTATTTAACGATTTCCAACCTGTCGAGTTGCCAAATACTGCGAGAGTAAATCACCTCTGTCTGGTACTTGGTATCACTGTCATAGGGATATACGATCCAAAGCGGACCCTTCTGTCGCCGGGACATCGCTGCACCGTCCATCTCATAGGCGACAATCGGGTCCTTTGCCGAGATCGACTCCACAGGGATCTCAACCGCGTAGTCGTTGATCGCCGTCGCCCGGATCGTCTCGCCCTCTGCTCCGATCCGTTCCAGCAAGACAGACAGGGGCACGCCAACAAAGCTGGTCTCGCCTTCAGTCCAGATCGTCGATGTTTCAAAACTTCGCTGCGGCATCGCCTTCAACATTTCCATATCGAACTGCGCCGCCCCGTCGGGCCCGGTCTGTGCGATATTGCCAGAAATGGTCAGCACGACCTCTCCTGCCGGGGTCGCCAAATCTTCGGCTTTCGCAGACGTCAGGCAAAAAGTGAACACCGCTGTGAGGATCGCAAAAACCAGACGCATCTTAGTCTCCATTTCTTTGGCCTTAAGAAACCAGAAAGTGGTCCACAGCGACAGATGGGCATGGGGATACGCGCCTATCCGAACGGATAGGTGCGCAGGTCTCATGCGGCTGCAGACAGCAGGTTCATGCGCTGATGCAACATGGATTTGAACCCCTCCCGCAACTCCACACGTTGCAACGCAAAGACGGTGGTTGCTTCAAGATAACCGGCGACCGACCCACAATCGAAGCGCTCTCCCTCAAACGCGAACCCGTGGCATCCGGTCCTTTCGATATCCGCCGCAATCGCATCGGTCAGTTGGATCTCCTTGCCCGCGCCGGGTACTAATCCTTCCAGCTGATCGAAAATCGACGGGTGCAGTAGATACCGCCCGACAATGCCAAACTCTGACGGAGCCTGATCGGACGAGGGCTTTTCGACCAACCCTTTCAGATGCTGCACCTGCCCAGCCCTATGCGCGATATCGACCACGCCATAGGCGCTGATCCGGTCGGATGGAACCTCTTCGGTCGCGATCATGTGTCTGCCTTCAAAGTTCTGGACCATTTGCGCCAGGACCGGGCGCTGCGCGTGGATCACATCATCCGGCAGGATCACCGCGAAGGGTTCATCACCGACAATGTCACGTGCCAGAGAGACTGCGTGGCCCAGTCCGCGTGGGCTGTCTTGTTGGATAAAACTGTATGCCTCATCCTCAAGATTCGTGCGGCGCAAACGGTTCAGCAGGGTGGTTTTGCCGCCATCCTTCAGTTTGCGCTCCAGCCCCGGGTTCCGCCCAAAATACGTCTCCAGCGCGGATTGGCCAGTTGACGTGATAAAGATGAATTCAACAATCCCGGCGGCGCGGGCCTCGTCCACTGCATATTGGATCAAGGGGCGGTCGATCAACGGCAGCATTTCCTTGGTCACCGATTTGGTGGCCGGCAGAAACCTTGTGCCCAGACCTGCGACCGGGAAAACAGCTTTGCGAATACGGGTCATTTCAATGCTCCTAGGATTGATCAGTAAGCGCCTCTACCCGACACGACGGCACGTGCGGTCAATGCGATGAGAAATAGGTTCAGAAGGGGCGAGCGGGCGCGGACATAGGCCGTATCCAGTTCGATCATGCGGTCAAAGCCGATGCCCGCGCGGCCCGAAACCTGCCAGAGGCCAGTGATACCGGGACGCACCTGAAGGCGCTCCAGTGCTTGCTCAGGATAGGCTGCAACCTCTTCGGGCAAGGCCGGGCGCGGGCCAACCAGAGACATATCCCCTTTCAGCACGTTGAAGATTTGCGGCAGTTCGTCCAGCGAGCACCGGCGCAGAACTTTCCCAACACGGGTGATACGCGGGTCATTTTTGGCTTTGAAGCATACGCCTTCACGATCCGAATGGGCGAGCAGGTCCGCACGCTGGGTTTCGGCGTACTGCGTCATCGAGCGGAACTTGTACATCGTGAAGGGCACCCCGTTTCGACCGATGCGTGTCTGTCGAAAAAAGGCGGGGCCGCGGCTGTCCAATCGCACCAATGTGGCGATTGCGGCCATGGGCAGGGCCAGAAGAGACAGCGCGACCACCGCCAAAGTGAGGTCCAGCAGGCGACATGCTGAGACCTTGGGAACAGAATTGTGCGCGGCACGCCCAAGGAATTCGAAATTGCCCAATAGATATCTGCGGGCCATGCGACGGGGCTCCATCGCTAACCGCCATGCCCACTCCATCCGGGCGCGTCGAACCATGCGCGGTGCCCGGCGCACGTTGCCAGCCAGGAAATCAAACAAAGCACCCACGCCCAGCGCGATGCGAGGGTCTAGCCGGTGGCGGTTCTGCGTAATCCACAATTCCTGCAGCGGAACACCCATCGCGACCAACAGGATGTCGGCGCCGGACTGGTTGATATCGTCGATCGCCTCATCAACCCGCGCGGCACCTTCATAACCATCGCGCGTACCAGACACGGCCAAATCGGGGATCATATGCTGCAACCGGGCCGCCGCTGCCTGAGCTGTTCCGGGACGTCCCCCCAACAGGTAGACCGACTGCCCAAGACGCGCCGCGCGTTTCAGCAGTTTGGGCACAAAGTCCGTACCGTTCAGGTTCTCGGCCAACTGGACGCCTTGCAACTTTGCCGCGACATCTACCCCAATCCCGTCAGGTAGGATCATATCTGCCCGGGCCAATGCTGCTCGATAGGTATGGTTACGGGCTCGTATGTTTGCGCAATGTGCATTTAGGAAAAAGACCGTCCGGCGGGTTCCATCCAGCAGTTTTGAGATCACCTGCCCGGATTGGGCATTCACAACTGGCAAACCCAAAATCTCGGTCTCTTCCAGAGTTGGTGTGGGGGTCGGCTGCGCGCCTTTGTACATATCTTGGACTGACAGGAACTGCATGGAACTCTCCGATCAACGATGACAATCTGTGGTTTCAGACTGCCAACGTGATCCTGCAACCGATAGGCGAGCATCCGGAGAGGGATCGGAGAATAGGTCTATTCAAACGACCCCGCAGCACATAGCGTGGTGGAAACGGCCCGCTGACCTATCCGATTGGATATTCACCTGTCCGTCAGGCAGGCTTCATGCCATGTGTTCAATGATTTATTAACGCATTTGGGTGTGGTTGGGGGCAGACGGAGATTTGAGATGAAAGTTCTTATTGCTGACGACCATGAGCTTATTTTGGACACGCTCGTTGCCTTCATAGATGCCGCGGGCGGGATCGAGGTTGAGACCGCGACGGATTTCCCAGCCGCGAAAACTCTGATCCAGAACGACGGAGCCTTTGATCTGGTCCTTCTGGACCTGAACATGCCCGGCATGAACGGGTTGGCCGGACTTGAAACCTGCATCGCTTTGGACGGTGCCCAACATGTGGCCTTGTTTACCGGCGACACCTCGCGCGATCTGGCGCAACGCGCGTTGGAGCTTGGGGCGGCCGGTTTCGTCCCCAAGACTCTACCAGCCAAATCCCTGGTCAATGCGATCCGCTTCATGGCGATGGGCGAGCAATACCTTCCTGCGGGTTTCATGAACGCGGAGCAGCCAGAAGACTCCCACCCTATGGCTCAAAAACTCACAGAGCGAGAGCGGCAGGTTCTGAAGGGACTGACTGAGGGCAAATCCAACAAAGAAATTGCCCGTGATCTGGATCTGTCAGAGCCGACGATCAAGCTGCATATGAAGACTTTGTACCGCAAAGTGGGTGTCAGCAATCGAACGCAAGCCGCCCTGGCCGCGCGCGAGGCGGGGTTGTTCTAAGCGTCGCTATCCGAAGGGATAGGGGGCGCTCCCAATCCCCTCGGCCCCTAGCCTGCTGAGCGAATGATCAGCGATTAGATGCGGTGTATCACCCTTGTAAGAAAGGGTTTTTCCATGCCGCAACAGATTTCAAACTCCTCTGATTCCACGCGCGACATGCAATTTCTGCATTGGGTGCGCATTTCCCGATCCAATTTTCGAACGCTGGGGTGGCGTCGCATCTTAAAGGGTGGGCGCCTTAGCGATCTAGGCCGCCTGCCCCGTTACATGGCATTATACCTTCTTGGGGCGAGTTGCATCTGGGCCCCCATCAGCGGCTATTTGGCGACCGCGCCTGTCAAATACACCTCTCACGCATCATTGATCCTGCCAGGATCTGGCGCTTCCGCATCGGTCAATCTGGCCAATATCGGTCAGGCATCCTCATATGCGAATTCTGCCTTTGCCAACGGGTCGATCAGCCCGACCGAGACGTATAAACGTTTGTTGTCGGCCGATCGTATCCTCGATGCGGCAGCCAAGGCGGTAGAGGCTGACCGAGATGCGTTTGGCAAGCCGCGGGTTCAACTGGTCGATCAAACCAGCCTGATCCATATCGAGCTTCAAGCGGCCTCTCCGGCTGACGCTCAGCAATATGGTGACGCCCTAGTGGCGGCTTTTTTAGCCGAAATTGACGCCCTGCGCGCCGATGAAATTGCCACCCGTGAGGCCAGCAATACAGGCGCGATCGAAGACTACACGCGTGCAATTCAGGCCACACGGGCCGAAATCAAACAGCTGCAGTCGCAAAGCGGCCTAATATCAGTCGCGCAATACCAAGAGCAGGTCGCCGCGAATGACCGTGCAAAGCAGGAACTGCGAACGCAGGAGAGCGAGCTGGCACGCCAATCGGAACGTGTCGCCGCGTTTCAAGTCGCGTTGGATCTGCCCTCTGATGCAGCCGCGGCAACGTTGAAACTCTATGCCGATGCGCAGTACCTATCGTTGCTTGAGGACGTGTCGGTGGGGGCTGCAAAGCTGGCGCAAGCTGACGCGACCTATGGATCGCGCCATCCGATCTACGTGAATGCCCAAAACGACTATGAAGGGGCGCGTTCGGTTGCGTTACAACGCGCGTCGCAGGTGACGGGCTTGACGGCCGAGCAGCTCGGTGGACTGGATCGCGCGCCGGAAGGGCAACGGGCGCAGTTGCTCAGCGAGTTGGTGCGCGAAGATGCCTTGCGGGCCGGTTTGGACAAGCATGTCGTAACACTGCGCGCACAAATTCGTCTGGAAACTCTGCGCCTCTCAGACCTTGCCCCCATCGCTGCTGAATTGGAGGACCGGCAGAGAGATTTCGCAGTGGCAGAAGCCGTGTTCGCCTCTGCCATCGCCCGGTCCGAGTCGAAAAAAACCGATGTCTACGCCTCCTACCCTTTGATCCAAGTGCTGGAAAACCCGTCTCTGCCGACCCGCCCGTCTTCCCCGAACAAGAAGATCTCGATCGCCGCCGGGATCGCTGCAAGCCTTATGCTACTGATGGGTTTGGTGCTGGCATGGATCCGAAATCCGCTGATCTCAAAGCTGCTCAAAGACCAGAAAAAGGCCGCAGCTTAATGCATGTGGCCCTTCAAACCCCGGCCGAAAAGATCGTCTGGTACACGCTGATCTGGACCTGGCCGTTCTACGGACTCGGTGCGCTCTATGTTGTCGGTCCGGTGTTAGGTTGGATGTTGGCTGCGATAGCCGGGGTGTCACTTTATCTCGGCCCGGCGATCCGTTTGGATATGCGTGCAACGGGCCAAGCACCTACTCTGGTCTGGATCTGGAGCGTTGGCATGCTAGTGATGCTGGTCTCACTTTGGGCAGGCCACGCGGATTGGAATCTCGGCCCCACCAAAACGATCAAATCGAGCATCGGATGGGCCAAGGGTTGGGCGCTGATCCCGTTGTTCATCCTTGCCGGGTCGGTCTTGCCCATCCGACGCGAGGTGCTAGTCAGAGGACAATGCGTACTGGGCCTTTGGACCTTGTGCCTTCTGCCGTTGCTAGTCGTCGCCCCCTATGCCGGACTGCCTCATCTGCTTTTTACGTCTCCGTTGAAAGCAGTTGGCGGCCCAGGGCCTGAGTATTTCTCGGTCTACCTGTACACAATCGACCCGGCCAGCAGCACGCCGCGTTGGCAGTTCTTTGCGCCCTGGTCACCATTTGCGGCCCTGTTGGGCGTCTGCATGGTCTTGTTTGCTCTCGAAGAAAAGCACCGCACATGGAAATTCATCGGCTTGGCCGCCGGAGTTTTGATGATCCTGATGTCGAAGTCCCGCATGGGCTTGGTCGGATTGGTGGTCTGCTCGCTGTCACCCCGCCTATTGCCACTTGTCGCCCGCAGCTTGGGGTGGATTCTAATGTCTGCAGTCACCACCACCGTAGCCGTTTGGGGCGCAGTCTTTGTCGAATTCGGCAACCGAGCACTTTACAGCTTCAAATCCGCGCGCGCCGATAGTACCCGCGTACGCGAAACTCTGCAGCGTATCGCGTATGAGCGGTGGCAATCGGATGCGATGGTTTTCGGGCACGGCACAATCAGACCCGGAGCGCATCTCGTTGAGTACATGCCGATCGGCAGCCATCACACCTGGTACGGGTTGCTATTCGTCAAAGGGCTGGCCGGATTTGCCGCGTTCCTCATCCCTTTCCTCGTTCATTTCTGGGTCGTCACCTTGGACGCCATAAAGTCGGAACGCGGGAGGCTACCGCTCGGGCTGTTGCTCACTGTTCTCCTGCTGACTTTTGGAGAGAACGTCGAAATCCAAACCTATCTCCTCTGGCCGACCTTACTGATGCTCGGATTGCATTTGCGAGAGGTCAAATCAGTGTGTCTGGGAAGCTGATACGCCGCTAGGATTGTTGCGATACCAGCGTAGTGTCAGACGTCATTCTTTTGGGTTGGTTCAATTACCACTCTCGAGAACGAATGGTAGAGATTTTCAGGTGAAGACTTTCATGTTTTTTTCGGTGAACTTGCTGTCGATCTGAAATCTGCATCTCAAAGTTCATCAACGACAGTTTGGTTCTTCAGCCAACTACTGAGATCGGATATCTGGTAGTCTGCTTTGGGCTCAAAGCGGTCATTCGGTAATTTCAGATGAAACACCGCTCTGCGAACTACCCGATCATTCAGTTTAAACGTGTTAAGGCCGAAGAATGGATCAAACCGTAAGATGGGCAATTTGCTCGCAGTCACAATGTGTGTTGCAACAGCGATCCAAGCTGAATCTGTAACCATCGAACTAAAGCTTGTTACACGAAGTGCAAATAGTGGCCTCAGCAAAGCAGCAGAGCTTAAACGCCACTATCAATCCAAACATTACTCGACCGGTGACCAATTGGTGTCTGGATCATAGGCAGTAATTTCAGCGGCAATACTGAGTGTTTCCGGGCCAAAATCTGCCTCGTAGACTATGCCGTTTTCGCCTACTAGAAAAGAATAGATGCCTGTTTCTCCGTAGTCTGCCGGTATTGCGAGCAAGGCATGTCCTGCAACGAAGAAATCCCCGACGAAATAGGGGTAGGCGCCCCCCGGAGCGTTAGGGCCCTGCTCTTGCAGGATTGTGTAATAGTAGCCAAGAAACGGTTCGGCTTCATAGTCAGCCTGACCATCACTCCAGCCCGAAGCTGCGGCGCGGGCGAGCGCTGCGCCGACAAAGCTGTCTTTACCAGGCCAGAAGAGTCCGTTTTGCTCTTCGGGATCAGAAATGATCGTCTGAGCGAATTCCATAACGCCATCCCCGTTATGGTCCACAAGCCGGAATGCTGCCTGAAGGTCAACATAGGCCTCAAGCAATTCGATCACTTCCAACTCATTCAAGCCAATTTCGCGGGCTGAAAGTTCCTCGATCCCAGCCTCCAGGTCAAAGCGCCAACCGTCCTCTTTACGCAGAATTGGGATAGGAAAAGGCCAACCGTCTTCACCCAGAAGAAGTACAACGCCATCGTCCTCAGGCCGGAAACGATACCCCTCGGCATACATGCCAAGCACTTCCTGCCTTCTTTCTTGATCTTCCGTCGGATCACCCGTTCCGACTAAATCCTCGGCTTCAGGACCGAAAATTTCGAGCAGCTTGCTCTGATCATTGGCCTTCAACGCACCAACAAAAGCATCCAGAGCGGTTTGCGGGGTATCAAATCTGGCTCCGTCAGAGAGGACCGGGCTTGAAGTCCCGGCGAGCAACAAAATTGTAAATACTATTCTACGCATCTTACCGTCTCCGCGTGCCTTTAGCGGCGTGTCCACGCTTGGACGCGCTTTGAGTTCTGCTACCGGACGCTTTTTTCTGCAACGCTTGCCCTTTGGATGCCCTAGGCTTGCCTTGTGTCGATGCGGCTTTCTTCGCCTGCGGCTTTTTAGAGGTCTGCGGTCGTTGTGCGACTGGCTTTTTCGTTGCATCTGGACGTTTGGTACGATCAATGGCCTGTTGCTTTGCTGCGGCCTTGTCCCGATTAGCGTCGCCCCGGTTCGCTAAAGCCCCGCCTGCTACAGCCCCAGCACCGGCACCAACCACAGCTGCGGCCGCTCCGCGGTCCCGGCTAATATCTGCAGCGCCAGATTCTCGGCTCAACTTTGCACGCAGTTCATCTGTGCGACCATCAGGACGGTTAACTGGCAAGTCGCCACGGCCACCTTCAGGTCTTTTATGGTCCGCTATTTTCTTCCGGGCCTCCTGTTGCCGGTCAGGATCGGGGTTCCATCCGATATCCGTTCGGTCACCTAAATCTATATCATTGCCGATATTGACGTTGCCATCGACGTCTATGTCGATGTTTGGATTTCTATAAATCGGACCACCGCCCCAACCACCGCAATTTCTGCACCCCCAGTAGTCATACCAATCATCGTCGTCGTCAAAAATTTCGTCGATAAAGGCAACAGCACCAAAAGTCAGTAGTGCCGCGCCCACAACATCCCCGGTTGACGGGCCAGTATAAACTGTCTCGGGATTGTATTGTGGGACGTATACCGTTTCGGGTTCTGTCGGTGTTATTACTACTGTGTCGTCGTCAGACACTTCGACAGTTTGCTCGGGACCTGAAACAAGTGCGCCGCTGTCAATTGCCTGATCCCGCATGACCTGTACCGCATCCATCACATCATCGGACTGAGCCAACATGGCGGTGCCGACTGTCTCGGTCCAGTCGATATGGGTGGCCATCTGACCAACAACTTCGGGAAAAGCCGTCGCCAACACGCTGACAGAAGGATCCCATCCCATTGCTTCGATTTCCGGCTCAAGTTCAACGGTGTCGCGGTCGGCGTTATCCAGCAAATACCGTTCAGCCTTAACAATTTCCAATGGCTGGGTGGCCGCGACAAATATCTGTATGAGTAACGTGTCGGGATACAGAGCAACCGGGGCGACCAATGTCTGCAACTCAGCGTCAGTTAGCAGGCTGGACGAGGTCGCTGAGTTATCGTCTTTTGCCGCTAAATCCTCGGACGACTCTTGCGCTAACGCGAAAGTAGATACGCAAATACCCAATGCAATTAAAAGAAACCTAAACATATTGCGATCCTTCGATTTCTTAAAGGATCACCTAAGACTGCGATTCTGGCAACCGATCAGTCAAATAGACGGTTGTGGGATAATAGTGGCCCCCAAACCAAGTTTGAGCGAGTGTTCGCTTTGGGCTCTCAGCGGACTTTGCGGCCGTCGCGAAAGGCCCAGCAGTTCTGGTTCGTCGTCGTCATGTCAATCTAATGCAAATCGAAATATGCCTGCCGCTGCAAGCTCGTCATCCAGCTCACTTGACGTCAGAAAAGAGAGTGCCTGTGATGCACCTGGGTGGGCTTTGATGCCGAGGAAAACCGATATGTCGATATGCGTTCCAAGTTCTTCGGGAAACACGGCTGCCAGAACGATATCCGGGGTGGAAAGGATCGTCGTGAGGGGGGCGACCGCGAGTTCTGCTTCACCGGCTGCGACAGATGCAACGGGTTCACCGCCACCCATGGCCTTGCTTTTGGGAAAGACAGCATCTGTTAGACCGATCCTTTCCAACGCCTTAAGATAAGTGCGGCCGCTTGTGCCGACCCCAGTGAAAGCAATGCTTTCAGCCTCACGAAAAAGGGCTTTGAGATCCTCGACATTTTCCTTCACTCGATCCTGTCGCCCTGGCCTTTGAGCAACCGCAAGCGGGACGCGGCCAAAGGCACGATGACTTCCAACTTCCGCATAACCCGCTGCAATCAATGCCTTTGCGTAGCCTGGATTGGTCATGCCCAGATCATATTCCTCTCCAGCTGAAACGCGTTCGGAAATTGTCGGGTTAAGATCGATCATTTGCTTGATCGACACACCTGCGGCAACTTCGATGCGTTGAACGACGCCGTTGACGAACGCTCGTATGGCGGTCGGCACGAAGAAGCGAATTTCATTCGACATCACGTTTGGAGACCCCTCGGGCCTTGCGGCGCTTGATCTGCATGATTCTCATGAGCTCAGAAGTGGGCAACTGTTGCAAATACAATTACCGCTTCGGGCTCACACCAGTCATTCGACGAGCTCAGACAAACGACCGCAGTGCGGACATAGTGATCTTTCGCCGAGCAAGTGCCAAGGTCAGCTTCTAGATTTTTAAGATTTTCGTCCGTTTCTTCTTTGGCTGAATAAGGAGGCGATTGCGGCTTCAAAAGCACCAATGTCGGCGATCTCTCTTTTGCCAGCGTCGATATAGGCGTTCTGTGAAATACCTACTTGCCACGCCACAACAACCAATACGTGACGCCAAACGCCAGACCGAGTCCAGAGTACCCAACGAAATAAAGCGGCTCCAGGTCCGTCGTGTCGAGTGTGATGACCTTTCTGGCAACGGCCATAAGGGCAGTTGCAACTACCAGCTTAACATGTATGACATCGGCCGTCAGGTAAAGCGTAACATTCGTGTAAATCTCGATGGCGATCAGTACGACAAGCGCGGCCGCAAAAACCTCCAACAGATCACTGACGTCAAGAACCAGGACCGGCGGACTTATAAGCTTGATATAGAACGAGTAACCGGCGTCGATGACGGCAAATCCGATCACAACGACCATGAACAAAGACATCACCCGAACGGCGTGTCGAATGATCCGATTGCAGCTTCTGACAATCAGATCCTCATGGTCTGGGTCAAGCTCGACATGCGCTTGCGCATTGCGTTGCATCTGATCGGCCATCAAGATCACCCTATTGTCGACGTTTCATGAACAATACTTCAGCCAAACGTCAGCGCCCTCTGGGCAAGACGACCTGAGTCTGCAATCGCAAGCGAAAGCCCTCCGCGCCCACCTCGGGCGCTTCCAGCCAATAGCCCGCCCCCGCTTGCAGATTGACCGGCAGCGCCCCCCATTGGACCAGCTTGGAGACCGAAGCGTTTATAGGCACAGCCCAGGCTTCAGTTTCCCAGTCATAGGTGCTTTCGCTTTGCAGAGAATAGGTCCACGCGCCTTCGGTGGAATAAGCAAGAAAGGGCTGGAGAAAACTCACATTCGTGGGGGTGTCGGGGTTGCTTTCTAGTTCCCACAGATGATTGGCCAGCGCACCATAGGTCCACGGCCCGGTCTGTCGCAGTGCAATGCCGGTGATCCCAGCAGCCCATGTATCACTCGATACGTCGCTAAAGGTTGGCAAGCGCACAACGGGACCCACGCCCCACGTTATGTCCTCGGTTCCGATTGGCGAGAACCACGCAGAGAACAGGATATCTCCGAACCCCTCCTGGCGTGTGCCCGGCACAACGTCTTCCTGCCAGATGTAAGGAATGATAGTTCGGGTGATCAGGTTAAGGTCATCGTTCAGTTGAAAGGGCACGACTGGTTGAAAGTTCAGCGTGGTGCGCGAGCCCTGATCAGAGACGCCCAGATTTTCATCATAGTTCAATTGAAACGGAACCGAGACGATTGCCGCAAGTGGGTTGGCCAGTTCCTGTGCCAGATCGGATGCCTCGTCTGCAACGGTTGTGGTTCCGGCACTGGCTGTAAAAAGCAGCCCCATAAGAGTATGGGATCGACGCATAGCCGTGTACTCCTTTTGAGATGCGATTTGGGCGAGTGGCCTAGTTGATCGGCTCCAGCTTCGGGAAGGTCCAAGTGCCGTTCAGGATTGCACCCTCGGGCTCATAGAGGCGGATCGCGTAGTTCCAGCCCGGAGTAATCGGCAGACAGTTCACGCGGCCATCGTCGCACCCGCCGAAATGCAACGTGACCGAGCCGTCTTCTGCTGCTTCGGCTGTGTAGCCGTTGTAGCTGTTTACGCCCAGATCATTGGCTTCCAGAAAGCCGTCACCGTTATAGACAGTCACCGACCAGAACGCCCGAACCGGCACATCCTTGACGGTTACCGCATGCGGTGTTTCGCCGTCATTCTGATCGACCGCGTCCAACAGATAGATCGCGGCCTCAGGCGGAAGACCGCCCCAGCCCGAGAAGGCGCCGACCAGAAACTGAACCGGATCAATATCGTCTTTTGTTCTGCCAAAGGCACGGGCTGAATCGGTGCCCAGCAAGGACAGGTCGTTTATCGCCTGACGCGCAGTGGCAAGCTGTTCGGTGTTCCAGTTCGGCGCGTCAAATGGACCCGTTCCACCGCCGCTGACGACAATTCCATCCTGTGCCGCTTGCGCGGCGACAATATCATCCGGGTCAGTCACATCGACGAATGTGCGAAACGCGATGAAACCAAAAGGTGTGCCTAGGTCTTCCTTAGTGATTTGGTAGGTGCCGGGCTTTGCCTCGGCGTACATGAAGTGATCCTGATTGATGACATGCATCGAGATATAGCGGCCATCCGCCTCGGGGAGCGTCACTTCAACGGGTTCGCTCAAATCCAGCAGAATGCCGGAGTAGAGCGTGTCCTGATTCATGCGGATAACCGGCTGGTTGTCCGGTGTCGTGGCTTCGCGCATATGCCCCAATTCGCCAACAGCGAGGCCGAGATTGGCCATGTTGGTGCGAAACATGTGATCTGTCTCGGCGCGCACAAGGGTGTCGACGGTCACATCGACAATGTCTTCGGCCCAAACGCCTGTCGGGAGCGTAAGCGCGACTGTCAGAAGAAGCTTTTTCATCGTAAGCATCCTGTTGTTCAGTTTGCGGTTTCTACGGAGGGGAAGACCCAGCTTCCGTCGATGACCTCTGGGCCCGGCTGATAAAGGCGCACGGCATAGTTCCAGCCATCCATGATCGGGAGACAGTTCATGCGTCCGTCGTCGCAGCTGCCGAAATGCACGGTCACACTGCCATCATCATTCTTGGTGCCTGAGACCGAATTGACCACATACGAGTCGAGGGAATTGAGTTCAAAAAACCCGTCTGCATTATAGAGGCTCACGGACCAGAACGCGTTCACCGGCACATTCGCTGGGACCTGGATTTTGTATTCTCCAAGCGGCAGGCCGGGCTCGATATTAAGATAAAACGCCTCGTCTTCGGGCAGTCCACCAAAGCCGACTGCTGTGCCAAGGAAATGGCGTAATGGGTCTACATGATCTGCCGTACCAAAAGTCCGGACGCTGTCTGTGGCGAACCTGCCCAGCTCAATTGCGGCTTGGCGCAGCGCCTCAAAGCTCTCCGCGTCGTAATTGGGCATCTCGAAGGGCGTTACGGAGGCGGCATCAATGGTGAAACCGTCCTGAATTGCATTAACCGTCGCAACATCCTTGGGGCTCTCGGCATCCACAAGTATTCTCATGAAAACAAGTACGTAAGGGGTATGGAATGTATCCATGTCAAGCTGGAACACACCGCCACCGTCGAACACTTCATTGATAAAATGATCTTGATTGACCACCATCGTCGTCATGTATCGGTCGCCCACATCGGGCAGAGTCAAGGTTGCACCTTTGCTGATATCAATTACCGCAACGCTGTAGAGCGTGTCGCGGTTCATCCGAATGGTTGGCTGATTGTCGATGGGGGTGGGTTCTTTGAAATGAAAGAACTGATTTACGCCTCCGGCCAGGCCATTGTACGTCTTCAGTTCGTTGTCTGTAGCAGCCCGAACAAAGTTGTTTATGGTAATGGGCACTTCGTATGTCTCTGCAAGTGCATCGACCGTGGTATCAAAGCTCTGAGCGGTCGCTGTGCTTCCAATCAGGACAGCTAAAGCAGCAAGTTTCCAGTGTTTGTGCGTGAGATTCATAGTTTGCCCGCTCCACTAGCCAATTACAGAAATGCATTGCTTGATGGTTCCGGCACCTGATCAAGGGCGCATTCTCGCGCCTCTCATTGTGTTGTTTTTTGAAATGCTACAATCGGAGCCTTGGCCATCTCTCTCCAACAAACCACAAAGTTCGAATGTATGCCCTGACAGATTGGAGCGACCGCCTCCGAAAACTGGTCAAAAATGACAGGTAGCGATAGCACTTTGGCCAACAACTAGAGGCTCTCTATTAAAATTGACCCGGCGGCGGGCCTATCGTTCATGCAGTGGTGCCAGTTTGCTAGACTGCTCTCTGCAGTTGGCGTGGTTTAATTCCATTGAGCCTCTGCGAGCGGGCACCTGACTTTTTCATTCAAAAAAGTGTCTTCGGCTTTGACGCAGGTCAGGGACACAGAGCCGCGCTGGTCTATGCTTGACGTGCCCGGCCTTTCAATTGCGGTGTCTTAAGGGAGTTATGATGACAGGGCAGGACGCGCATGCTCGACACAGAACACCACCGCTTACACGCGGGCGGGTCATCGTCCCGCTTTTGCTTGCGTTTCAAGAATCCGGTCAATCTGTAGAAAGTCTCCTTGCGGAATTCGATCTATCCTTCTCGGAGTTGAGCGCTCCGAGTTGTTTCATTCCGCACGACACTGTCTATGCCGTGTTTGAAGCCGTCGCACAAAAGACATCCCCAGACTTTCCAGCACTTGTTGGTCAAACTTCAGATCCGACGATTGCATCCCCATTCGGACAGGCCTTTCGCGTCGCAAAATCGCTGGCTGATTTCATTGCCAGGTTCTGCGTTCATGCGGGAAACAACACAAATGCGGTCACCATGACACTTGATGTCTCTGGCGAGTTCGCCGTGCTGTCCGCCAAACGCAGATTCACGCCATGCTGTTCGCCCGCCTATATGGATGCGTTTCAGATCAGCCGATGGGCTACGTTGCTGCACGAAACTGCAGGTCAGCGTTGGGAAGCAAATAAGGTTCTTGTGCGTGTGAACCGTCCTGATCTTCTCCCGTCTTACTTCTACGGTATCCGGGCGATAGGTGCGGGCTCAGACGGGTATTCCATCCGCTTCCCAAGTGCTTGGCTTTTATTTGAACTGGTTAACCGAACCTCAACCGAGTACGTGTCGACCACTCAGGACGAAAAAAACCCAGTGCCTACAGATTTGCTGAGTTCGATCCAAAGCGTTGCCTACTCAATGGTCGGGCGCACGGAGTTGTCGGTTACGACGCTCGCCAAGGCATGCGGTTTTCGAGGCGCGGTTCTCAACAGACGGCTTGCTGCCTATGGGACATCACTGTCTCGCATCGTTATCGAAGCTAAATGTGACCGGGCGAAGCGCCTGCTTTCAAAGTCTGAAATCTCAATGGGCGATATCGCGGCTCAGTTGGGGTATTCTGACGCGACGGCCATGACACGGGCCTTCAAGAAATGGACGGGTCAGACACCCTCAGAGTTTCGAACCCGTGAAATGAATAGCCTTAAGGCATCTGTTCCGATACTCGACCCGGTCGAATGCGATTGTGAAACGTAACAGGAATACGACGCGGCTCACCTTTTTGCCGCGCTTCAATCTTGGGATCAAAAAAGGGGAGCAGATCGTGGAATTCACACAGGTAAGGAGTATCGTGTGCAGCTTTCTAGTTGCGCCGACTACGCTGCTCTACGGATCTCCAGCAGTGGCTCAGGACTCTGGCTGGAGCTTTTACGGCAGCTTCTACATCTATGGCGCAGATACCGAGACAACTATTGGCCCCTTAGAGTCGGAACTGAGCTTCAGCGACGCACTTGATAATCTAGACCTCGCCTTTATGAGCACGGTTGAGGCGCGACACGGTCGATGGTCACTGATCGCAGACTACATGCGCACAGATCTGACATTTAAAGGCGACACCCCTGGCCCGGTGTTCAGCGGCGCAGAAACCATCCTGAAGACACAGTTCTTCAGCGGGTATGCGGCGTACACGGTCTATCAGGACCAAGCTCTGGACGTCGATCTCGGGGGTGGGTTTCGTTGGTTTGATACCAGCAGCACAATCACTCTGGTCGGTGGCCCCAGCCCGGCACCAAGTGCAAGAACAAGTGACGATTGGATCGACCCCCTGATTGCAGCTCGCCTCCGGTATCAGATCAATGACCGCTGGTCAGCAATTGCCCTGGCTGACTACGGCGGATTTCGCTCAAATCGCGAAACGGCGCAATTTGTAGCTACGGTGGGTTATGCCATCACTCCAAAGTGGAATTTGCGCGCAGGTTATCGCTACATCATGGTCGACAAAGGTGAAGGTGACAGCAGGTTCAAGCTCTCACAATCCGGACCCGTGTTGGGTGTGACCTACAGCTTCTGAGTAAGGGCACCATGCGAAAAGCGGCTATGCCTAACACAAACAGGTTTGAAGTAGCGAAGTTGCGTCAAGGCGCGAGCAGCGGTACCGACAGGCTTGGGACAGACAATTGTAGCCGGATGCGAACAGACGGACAAAGGCAATTGAGGAAAGGAACGACGAGGCAACTGACTACCAGGGCTTTGCCTGCGGCAACCGTGTGTTCGTTCTGTGTCCTCGCTGCCTGCGGGCCAAATGTCTACGACGAAATTGAACTGATGCCCTCCCCAACGGTCTATGCCGAGGCTGCTTTTGACCCTTACACGGACATCACGGCAGACAATTTCGTTCAGCGTTCGCAGCTATTCTACGCCACAGATCGGCTGCCTGCGGTTCCTGGCGACCCACAAGCCTATTATAATAATGAGCGCGGTCACATTCTGCGCACCGGCGTTGCCGATGTGCAAAGCACCCCCCCACTGGCGACGCTGGAAAAGCTTCGCCACGTTACTATGACGCGCGACCGCGCTAAGGAATACACGCTCAGCGTATCCGACGTACAAGAGATTGGTGTCATGCCGTTCAGCGTCACGCACTACATGAACGATCCACCTTCACAACAGGAGATGAAGACAGCCGGTCTTCGGTTTGCCCAACGGGTTGACGATCACCTTGCAGCCTCTCGCAACAAGGACATTTTCATCTATGTCCATGGCTACAATGTCGATTTTGATTACTCGACCCTTGTTTCCAAAGAGTTGCAGCACTTTCTGGGCTATCAGGGCGCTTTCATCAGCTACAACTGGCCCGCTACACCCAATCGCCTGGCGTATTTCCGGGATCAGGAATCTGCATTGGCGACGCGCCGCAATTTGCGGTCTCTTATCGAATACCTGTCGGAAAACACTAACGCCCGACGAATTCATCTCATAGGATACAGCGCAGGCTCGAGGCTCGCATTTGAAGCCGCCTATCAGATTGCTCTGCGGCCTGGGCCAAAGCCGCGGCTGGGACGGCTGATCCTGATCAGCAGCGATCTTGATCGAAGCTACTTTTTGCAATCAATAGAAGACGGCCTTCTGGATGCCGTTACAGATGTGACACTCTATCAATCGCAGACCGATTCAGCGCTGGCGATGTCACGGTTGGTCTTCGGCCGCGACCGTTTGGGTCAGGTTTCCGATGAAGCAATAAATGGGTCTCTGTTCCAGCGCCGACTGTCTGAGATGAAAACCCTACATATCATTGACGTGACCAAGGCCGAAGCGGCCGATACAGGAAACGGGCATTGGTATTTCCGATCTTCGCCATGGGCCAGCAGCGACCTGTTCATTTCTCTACTTACAGACCGAGATCCTGAAGCGCGCGGGCTTGTGCGCGCTCCGGGCGAAGCTGTCTGGAGTTTTCCGCCGAACTATCCGCAGACACTACAACGCTATCGTAGTGGCAGCTAGTACTGGGATTCCAACGGGTGAGAACCATTAGAACCATTAGAACCATTAGAACCATTAGAACCATTAGAACCATTAGAACCAGTTTCTGGAACTAATCTATGAGCCTGACAACGCACCTAGAATGCTCAGCGCAAAGCTGACGTTCGAGCAACGCGCAGCATCGGTTGAAGTGGGCTCGAAGAAAACATTCGCTGTCCAATGCTTTAATGTCTGCTGTGCGGGACGGAACTGCCATGCCAAAGCCAACCATAAATGGCTGCTTTCGCATTGGTCAGAAGAATCCGTCAAGGGTCGTAGTCGATTTCGAACCTGATTGACGAGGAAGTTTGTCATAAGGTTCAGTTGCTTTGGGAGGATGAGCCATGAACGAAAGACGACTTATTTCCAATGGAAACCCGATGGAGGAAATTGTCGGTTTCAGCCGGGCGGTTCGGGTTGGCCCATTTATCGCTGTGGGAGGAACTGCACCGGTCGATGCAAACGGCAAGACGGTCGGCATCGGAGACGTCTATGCACAAACGAAACAGTGTTTTGAGATCATCAAGTCCGCGCTCGAAGACGCGGGATCCGGTTTGCAGGACATTGTTCGAACACGCGTCATCCTGACCGACATCGAAAACTGGAAGGAAGCAATCGAAGCCCGAAAACAATACTGCAAAGACTCCCGCCCAGTGGACACAATCATGGCCATTGAACGCTTCGTGAACCCAGAGTGGCTTGTCGAAATCGAAGTGGACGCGGTCGTTTCGGGCGACAATCGCTAAGTCATTCCGTGGTCGAGGCTGACATTCAATCGCTACAGAGCATTGAGCACTTTGGGCTCGGAACGGTCGTTCGGCAAATTTGATTGAGCGTCTGCTTCGCGGACTTTTTTGCCATTGGATCAAAGTCGGCTATGCGGACAAAGCAGACATTGGAAGATTGCTCTCGCGACCCACAAGTCAACTATTGTCGGAGTTCATCTTGCGATAGTCAGAGGGCGTCAGTCCCGTCACCTTCCTAAATGCGCGGCTGAAATTATTTGCGGTTTCATATCCTAGCATGGAGGAGATACTGGAGACTGTCTCGCGCGTATCTGTGAGGAGTTCCTCGGCCCTTGCTACCCTGACATCGTTGACGATTTCGCGAAAACGAACCCCTTCGGTTGCTAACTTCCGTTGTAGTGTGCGAACGCCAAGATCGAGCGAACGCGCGGTGGCATCAATCGACATTTCCTCCCGATGAAGTTGTTGCCAAACCACTTCCTCGACTTGTCCTCTAAGTGTTTGAGGTGGGCCGCCCAATCGTTCGCGAGAAATATCTCCGACGGTTGTCGAGCCGCCGGTAAGTTTTTTGGGCGTGGTTTCGGCTCGCAAAGCCGATGCATCAAAATCAACCCCAAGCCGGGAGGCGTTCCAGATTACAGGACAAGCGTAGGTGTCTTCTGCCTCGACAAATCCAGGAACCTTCGGGAAGTCCAAGAGCACGGCAGATGGCTTCCAGTCGCTTCCTAAATACGCGCGGAATATGCTCAAAAAAACCCCAACGGCCGAGAAGCCGATGTCCGGATACGCGAAATGCGAGCGAAGTCCAAAACGATAACAGTAGCGCGCGCTTGTGCCCGAAGTTTCAAGCCACGCGCGATCCGTAGACGAATGAAATGGCATGACGGCAGAAGCTCGTATTAGCGCTGCCCCCAGCGTTGGAGCAGAAAGAACGTAACTCCCCCAGGCGCCGTAGTCAGCGACAGTGAGATACGGTGACCACAACAATCCGATGTTTTGTTGTCCCGTGGATCGTGCGGCTTCGTGCACAAAGGTCGCCAAGGCATGCTCCGAGATGTAACCGCCTCTTTCCTCAATGAAGTGAACAGGAAGATCGGCAGAGTCAAAAGCACGCAACAAGCGTCTTTCCCCAGCGGCCTCAAGCACAAACTGGGGCATCGCGCCCAAGGCCTTAGCCGAAATCATCGGTGGTAGGTTCAATCCGTCAACCCGCTTGTTCGCCCGCGTGTCGTGAAATGATACGCATCGGCTGAACGGATGTGCAAGCTTTCCCTAAACAGCAGGGAGCATTGCAATATGAAAATACTTCGGCCATTACACGGCGGTTTTTCGATGCATTTTTTGGGAATGGTGCTCGGCGCAGGTATTTCTGCTTCACCAGTTTTCTCCCAGTCCTTCAACGACACGGGCGACATCCTTGCACGATCAGCCGAGGTCGAGGACATCGAGTACAAGATTATGGTGCAGCGTGCCACCCAGACGGCCATCTGGGGAATGCCTGCCGCCGGTATGATCGATTTCCTCAAGGGCATTCGCCGCGACCTCGGTGGCGACTACAATGACATCATTTATCTCAACAAGCCGTTCGACTCCAAACATGGGTTTCTTACGGCCAACGATGTTACGGCCTATGCTTGGGCTTCAATGACCTCCGAACCCGGTCCCCTTGTCATTGAAGTGCCCGCTGCCACCGACAAGGTGAACTACTTCGGTACAATCGTGAATGCTTGGGATGTTCCTATTGTGGACGTAGGTCCCGATGGTTTCGATGAAGGTGCCGGCGGCAAGTACCTCATGCTACCCCCAGGCTACGAAGGGGAAATGTCGCTGGAGGAATTAACTGAAGCGGGATACCTTCCCTTTGAAACAGATACCTACGAATATGGTTTTTCGTTCCGGCCAAAACTGACGAATGGCGGAACGGACACCGATGCGGCCGAGTACGCTCAGACGATCAAAGTGTACTACCTGTCTGAGGCTGACAATCCACCACCCAACAACTATCTCGAAGCGTCAGAAGTGCCGTACGACTCGCTTCCATACTACAACGAGACCTTCTTTCAGGACTTGAATGATTACGTTCAAAACAACCCCGTCAGACAACAAGACAAGGTCATGGTAAATTTCCTGAAGGATCTCGGGATCGAAAAGGGAAAACCTTTCGAACCATCGGAAATTCAGTTGAAAGCAATGAATGAGGGTTTGTTGTTGGCGTATGCCTCTATGCAGAACTACTTTGTTACGCCCGGCAAAGCCATGATACCGCTCTGGGTCGACGATAGCGGCGAGATGAAAAGCCAGTGGCTGATATGGGACTTTGCCGAAGGTCAACCCGAGGCAGGCTTCCCGTATGAGACTGAGACAGAGGTACTTGTGGATGCGCGTGCGGGCGGCAGCTACTTCTGGATCACGTACCTGCCGAAACAACTCGGTGGCGGTACCTTTTATCTGACGGGCCTTCGCGACAGCGACGGCGACATGTACGACCACAATCAGACTTACAGACTTAACGTGCCAGCAGACACACCTGCCGACGATTTCTGGTCCGTGATTGTTTATTCGATGGAGACCAAGAGCTTCATCCGGAACGTTGATCCAGTGGGTCTGTCCGAGCGCGACACAGACTCTATGCAAGCCGATGAAGACGGTTCTTACGACATCTTTTTTGGACCGGAGGCACCGGAAGGCAAGGAAAGCAACTGGATACCAACCACAGAGCCGTACTTCCTTTTGTTCCGTCTATATGGGCCGCAAGACGGATGGTTGGAAAGTGGCTGGATGCTGGGCGATCTAGAAAAAGTAAACTGATCAAAACAAACAAAAATTCCCAATGGAGTGAACAATGAAAACAAAGTCGTTAGCCGTGCTGACCGCCCTGGTACTCGCATCGCAATCTCCAGCCCAAGAGTACAAGGCTGAAGTTCCGGATAGCATAATCGTACCGGATCAGGTGGAGACACGATTTGGAACGTTGGAATATTTTGACGGCTTGCCGACGCCGGATACAGCTAAGCTGTCGTATAACGCATTAAATTTCTTGCGTGGCATGCAGGTATTCATGGATGGAATGCCTGCAGCCTCAACATATGCAATGTGTCACGGGCTCGAAGAGGGCGCTGGCGTTGATCCGATGAAGATCGGGATCTTTGAAGACCTGTATAACGCCCGTTCGCTTCTTCTCACGCCGAACACCACGACAATCTACATTCTTAACTGTACGGACCTGTCCGAAGGGCCAGTGGTTTACGACGTGCCGCCGGGCATGCTGGGGTTCGTGAACGATGCCTATATGCGTTATGTCACTGACATCGGGAATGCTGGGCCTGACGCTGGCGAGGGTGGGAAGTTCTTGATCGTTCCGCCCGACTATGAAGGTGAGTTGCCGGACGACGGTTACTATATTGTGAAGCCGCCAAGCTATCGGAACTGGTTTCTGTTGCGTGCGTTTTATGGGGAAGACGGCGTTGGAGCCGCAGTGGATCGTGTGAAGGAAACTCTTCGTGTTTACCGGTGGGAAGACCGCGACGCGCCGCCCGATCAGGAATTTGTGAACCTGACTGATCTTCAGTTCAACACGATACACGCCAATGACTTTTCCTTCTTTGAAGAGATGAAGGCCGTTGTAGACAACGAAGCGGAAGGAGCACTTCCCGATGAATTGATGGGAGCAATGTTCTCGCTGGGTATCCGAAAAGGTGAACCATTTGAACCCGATGACGAACTGAGGCTGCTGCTCACAGAGGCAGTCGCATTGGGCACGGCGGCGGCTAAGTCGTTGAATTTTGCTCCTCGCTCGCGTGCGCCATTCTACTATGACGAAGGGTATTGGAAGACGGCGTTCGTCGGTGGCAATCATGAGTTCCAGGCGGGGGACGTGAAAATCCTCGATGCGCGGACCCTGTTCCACTACTACGCGACTGGCATTACGCCTGCCATGGTTGCACAAAAGGTTGGTGTCGGGTCGCAATATGCGCTGGCAAACCGGGACAGTGACGGGAACTACTTCGATGGGAGCAACACCTATTCCGTCACCATCCCGCCAAATCCGCCCGCGCAGGATTACTGGTCTTTCGTCGTTTACGACACCCAAACCCGTTCACTGCTCGAAACTGATCAGAAACTCGCAGGGGTCGACAGCAACCAAGCTACATTGGAAGCGAATGAAGACGGAAGTTACACTGTCTGGTTCGCGCCTGAAGCGCCTGAAGGCAAAGAGGGCAACTGGATACAGACGATGCCGGGCAAATCTTGGTCGACCGTACTGCGATTGTATGGCCCTCTCGAGCCTTGGTTCGACGGATCGTGGCGCCCGGGCGAGATCGAACTTATGGAGTGATAGACTGTCAATTTAGCACCCTAACAGTTCGCTATCGAGAACGAGATGTCGTGCCATGTGAGTGCGCATCCCGAACAACGCGACAACAACCAGGGGAGGGCGGCAACTACCTCGTAGTGCCGCCCTTCTGTTTGTCTGCTATCGCGCTAAATTGTAGCGTGTCATCGACATTGTGGTTGCATCGATCATGCTCATGAATCGTTCAGCAGCGGGTGCTGATGCAAAGCTATCCATGGACGCTTGGGCGTCTTCGGCACTTTCCCAGTTAACTACCACTGCCCATTTGCCATCTGTGAATGCAGCTTGGCGCGAGACAAAGCCTGGTTGTTTGCTGACATGCTCATCTTCGATGACTTTATCAACAGGTTCGAACTCTTGCGGTGTAACGCCTTCAGCAAGGTCCATCGTCACAATTTCAATGACGCCGACGTCTTGTGCCATTGCGTTACCTCCTACGAGCATTATCAGGGTGATCAAGAACGCTTTCATGATGGCACCCGATCAAAACTTTCCATTGTCGTGGGCCATCTCGGACGGGATGTCCGCGATTACGTCCCAATGCTCAACGATCTTGCCGTCTTCGACGCGGAACAGGTCATAGAAGGCAGTCGGCTTGTCGGCAAACGTGCCCTCGGAGGCGGTGAAGACAAAGTTGCCCTCGGCCACAACAATGTGGACGTCCGTGTAGATCATCTGGATGCCTTGCTCGGCCATGCCTGCAAGAGCCGCACCCAAACCGTCCAGACCGTCAGCAATGTTGCTGTTGTGCTGTATGTAGGTCTCCGTCGACAGAAATTCGGTTATCCGGTCAACGTCGCCATCCTTCAGGATGGTGTGCACAAAGTCTGTGACCAGCGCCTTGTTCTCAGCGGTCTTATCCAGATCGGTTATCTCAGTTGGACCATCGGTCTGAGTATGACCCGACGGGTTCGGCGGTGTGATTGGTGTCAGGTTGTCCCAGTGTTCTGCAACCTTTCCGTCCTCGACGCGGAAGACATCAAAGCCAACCAAGGTGTCTGCACCAAACGCCTGGGCGTTGTTATAGGTCGTATGCAGGACGACCATATCGCCCTCCGTGATCACCCGGTGGATGTCCACCTCGATCCCGCTTTCCTTGAGACCGGGGATAAACCCGAGGATCGGTGCGGCACCCGTGGGGACAGCAGGGTTGTGCTGAATATAGTCATTTGCCAGCAGTTGTTCGGCGGCGGTTGCGTCGAAGTTGACGAAAATGGCGGCTAAAGCATCCAATACGAGTTCTTTAGGTGTCATTGTTGTAGTCCTCTCTTGGTTTGATTTGACGACATTCACGCGGCGCAGGCTTGCGCCGAGGTGATCGTGAATTCTGTGCCCCATGGATCGACCTTGTGGCCGGGCGTGAGATTTGCGGGGTCTGCCAACAGCCCAACACTTGCGAGACCAGTGGCTCCAGCAGAGCGCGAGCCTGCTCCCTTGGATTGCCATGCGTTTGTAGCTAGGTGGTGATGATAGCCACCGGACCCGAACCAGCGGGCCGAGGGCAGCTCAAACGTCTGCACCATTCTCAGTTCGTCAGTAACGAATTTCGCTGCTTTGCTGACATCACCGACACGCAAGTGAACATGTCCAATGACTGTGCCTTGCGGTGCGCCTTGCCACTGCATGGCATCTTCCGTGAGTGACTTCAGATCGAGCGGGTGTGTTGTCATGTGGACGGTATCGCCCTCGCGTTTCCACATTTTGCGAGGCAGGTCACGATAGATTTCGATGCCGTTTCCTTCGGGATCGTTCAGATAAAGCGCCTCGCTGACACCGTGGTGGGATGCCCCGTCCAGGCGAACACCGCGCTCATCCGCGTAGATCAGCCATGCGCCGAGGTCTTGTTTGGAAGGCAACAGAAATGCCGTGTGAAACAGCCCCGCCTCTTTAGGAAAGGGTTTGGCGTTTCGGTCCTGGCGCAGCTCGATCAGCGTTCCAGCCTCGGTGCCGAGGTAGGCGCTTTCACCGTCGCGTTCGATCAGGCCGAGGCCAATCACGTCTTCATAGAAGGTGGCGGTCTTATCCAGATCGCGCACCGTCAGGGCGACCTGACCTATTGAGATGGGGGCGTCTGACGCTGCCATGTTCTTTTCTCCTGCGATTAAGCTTGAGAGGAACTTAGCGATGGTCTTTTCTCCATAAAATGGCGATAAGAGCGAGTGTGTATCGCGCAAATGGAGACAATTCTATGGACCGGATCGACGGGATGCAGAGCTTCGTGGCTGTTGTGGAATCCGGTTCTTTTGCCGCCGCCGGACAACGGCTTGGCATTTCAAACAAGCTGGTCAGCAAGCGTGTCGCACAGCTCGAAAACATGGTTGGGCTGAATCTTCTCCATCGCACCACCAGGTCTATGTCGCTGACCCACGAGGGGGAGCGATATCTGGAAGGAGCGCGACGAGTGCTGGCTGAGATGGAGCAGTTGGAGACTGAGTTTGACGCTTCAGAGGGCTTGAAGGGCATCGTTCGTGTGGCCGCGCCCCTTACCTATGGCGACACGGCGGTGGCTAAAGCAGCAAGCCGCTTCGTAGAGCAACACCCGAACGTCACGGTCGAATTGGACTTGTCGGATCATTATGCCGATCTGGCCAAGGGCGGTTTCGATATCGCAATACGGATCGGCGCGCTCAGTGACTCCAGTTTGGTCGTTCGCAAGCTTGGTGAAACGCATATGAAAGTCGTCGCGACCCCTTCCTACCTTGAAGAACATGGCGCACCTTCACATCCTGCGGAACTCTCGGACCACATTTGCATTCGAGATGCGAACAACCCGGATCCAAACCGCTGGCCCTTCCAGATCGAAGGGCAAACCGTGCAGGTGCCTGTCTCTGGCCCATTTCTCGCAAACAGTCCTCCCGCCTGCCTCGTTCCGACGCGCGCAGGGAGCGGCATCTTCATATGCCCAGATGTGTTTTTGGGGGACGACCTTGAAACCGGACGTCTTGTGCAACTCTTTCCGGAGTTCCATTCCCGCACTTTGCCGATCCAAAGCGTGCAGTTGCCTTCGGCCTTTCGAAAGCCGCGTGTTAAGTCCTTTGTCGAGTTTATGCGTGAAGAGATTCGAGCGTAGGAAGTCCAAAGCAGTCACTCGCGCTATGCGCAGCATTTGGTAGGTATGGGCTCGAAGCGGAAGATTAACGGGAGATTCCGAAAGTCTGCTTGGGAGCGGCGAGCGGACGATCCCGCCCGCCTAAAAGGTTAAAGATCGATGCGTTCGGCAATACTAAGCGCGTCTTCAAGCTCGACGCCAAGGTAACGCACCGTACTGTCCACTTTGCTGTGACCGAGCAGAAGTTGAATGGCACGTAGGTTTCCGGTCTTTCTGTATATCAAAGCCGCTTTGGTGCGCCTAAGCGAATGCGTGCCGTAGCTGGACGGATCGAGACCAATCGCTGACACCCATTCCCGGACAAGCCTAGCGTATTGCCGGGTCGAAAGATGCGGCAAAGCATGCATACGACTTGGAAACAGATACCGTTGTCCATGCATATATTGAGAAGAGACCCATTGCGACACGACTTCACGTGTATTCTCCGTCACTTCAAATTGCACTGGCTTCGCAGTTTTACGTTGAACAACGGATACCCGATCGCGAACAGAATTGCCGACGGCGAGATCGTTAACCCTCAGGCGGACGAGATCGCACCCGCGCAACTTGCTATCGATGGCAAGATTGAACAAGGCTAGGTCTCTCAGCTTGTTTGCAAGTTCGAGCCGAGCGCGAATGGCCCAGACTTGCTTTGCCTGCAATGGCCGCTTCTGTCCGACTAGTCTGCCTTTGTTCCAAGGCGGACGACGCGTTGTGACAACGGGAAGTAGAGATTTGGACATCTTATATCTCCGTCCATTCCCTTCCGTCCCAAACATCGACACTGTGCCGACAGCTGCAGTCTAATTGCCACTCGCGTGTCTTCAGCACAGGAAATTCTCAGGTTTCAGGAACTGCCACCGCTGATCTTCTTACCCATCACATCCGCTGCCTGCCGCAACGGGTCATCTGCGAGATGCGCGTAGCGTTGCGTGGTAGACGGGTTCGTGTGTCCAAGCAATCGACCAACTATAGGCAAACTCAGACCGCTGGAAACGAGATGCGACGCATGCGTATGCCGATTGTCGTGGATACGGTAGTCTTGAAGGCCTGCTGATGTGGTGACCGAGCTCCAAAATTTCTTCAGATCTTTGTACGGTTGGTCCGGAGAGCGTCCCGGAAACAACCAACGACTTTCAGGAGATGCCCCTGCTTTCATTGCCGCAAGCAAATCACAGGTTGCTGACGAAATCGGCAGGTGCTCTCGTCGCTTTTGCTTTGTGTGGTGCGACGGCTTTGTCCAGACCGCGCGGTCCAAATCGAAGTCTTCCCATTTTGCCTTCAGCACTTCGCCGATCCGTGCGCCTGTCAGGAGCTGCAGGCGAATAGCGTTCGCTGCAACCTGATTTGGATGCTCTGACAGAGCCACCAAAAGTCTTTGCAGCTCACCATCTGACAACCAGCGGTCCCGCTTTTCCTCGGGGAACTTTTCTATGCCGCGCGCCGGATTGTCAGAACGCTGACCCCAGCGCACAGACAGTCCAAACATTTTCGACATGAGCGCCAGAGTGCGATTGGCTTGGTAGGGCGTATCACGCATTTGATTGTGAAGCTTCTGAACATGCTGATGCGTCACTTCAATGACTTTAAGATCCCCAAGCTTGGGGAGAATGTATCTGTCCAGCATTGACCGATCATTCCGAACGCTACCGGGACGTTTCTTCGGTTCCGCATGTTCGGTCATGTATTGCTCGGCAAGTGAGCTCACCGTTGGTGAATGCCTTATGCTTTGCGCATCTGCGACAGGATCTGCGCCACGTACCACGTCAGCAAGAAGCGCGCGTGCTATTTCGCGGGCGGCGCCCAAAGACAAGGTCGGCCCATATCGCCCAAGTGTCTTGCGTTTCGACCGACCGGTTTGTTTGTTGCGATATTGAACTAAGAAGCTTTTGACGCCGGTCGTTTTCACGCGAAGTCCAAAACCAGGTAGACCGTCGTCCCAATAGATCGTGTCCCGGTTTGTTGCTGAAAGGCGATCGACACTTGATTTTGTTAATCTGACGTTGGGCATATTGGTCTCGGACGGATTGGGTAAGCACAAGGTAAGCAAAGTGCGGAGGGTTGGGAAGGGTCTTTAAGAAACCTCTGCACGCTAAAACTTCTGTTATTTAAGAGAATATACTGCCCAATCGAATTGGATATAATGCTATCGAAAATATGGTGATAAGATTTGTAATCAGTAGGTCCGCGGTTCGAGTCCGTGTGGGGGCACCACTTTAAAGCAAAAACAGTATGCTAATCTACGCTCATGGTCGATTTCGATCTATCTTGTGGAGCAAAGATCAAGCGCGCTTGGTTACAACAAGGCTTGGCGCATTCGAATAAACTGAAAACTTTGTGCGCTATGTGAACAACACTACAGAACCCAAAACCGAAAACCGCCATAGTCATGCCTATAACGAGTTAGCGTTCATGGTGTGTTTCGAACGCGAGATCGGTTTCTCCTCCCTGAGATAGGGGCGCGCTTTGTTTCCAGCGCGCCCCGTCTTTTTTGGCACGATGTCACGCTTACCGACCCAACTCGGGCTTGCGTAGAAGCCGCGCGGTACGACGTTGTCAAACGCCCGCACTGTCCTACAATTTGGGTGTGAACAAACGAAGCGAATGGCCATGTTGGAAGACAAGCGCAAAGATCTTGACTCGGAAAAGCAGAAACAACTCCTCCGGAAGTTGGTTGAAGATCTGAGTAAACAGCAGATCGACCTCTACTATCAGCCCATAAGCGAAATCGCCGCGTTTCTTGAGAAACAGATCGAAGGCGGTGAGTCTCTTCTGGCAGAAGACAGGGCACTTCTGCGTCGGTTGAGCCGCCGCGATATCGAAGTTCTTCTCAGTCTACACTAATAGATTTCTGCACTGATAGATTTGCCAAAATTTTCTGCTAGAGAAAGTGGTGGGCGACCCTGGAATCGAACCAGGCGTGCGTCTCCGCGAGGGAGTTACAGTCCCCTGCCACACCTTGCGGCCTGTCGCCCACTGTCAGGCGTTGCACCTGACGTGGAGGCGTGATTACTAGCGCACCAAAGGAGCGTCAACAGGAAAATACCGCTTTGACGCAGGAAATCGAACGCCCGGCCCGGAGGCCAATAAAATGAAGAAACCCAAGTGGGTCGTGGAAAAGGAACAGGCGCGTAAAGCAGCGGCTGCAGAAACGGTTTGGCTGTTTGGTCTGCACGCCGTGCGCGATGCTTTGATGAACCCAAAACGGCAGAAATTGCGCCTGATTGTGACCCGAAATGCCCGTGACAAGCTGGCAGAAGCCATTGATTTTGCGGGCACCGAGGCCGAGATGGTCGATCCACGGAAGTTCAACGCTCCAATTGATCAGGGATCAGTCCATCAGGGTGCCGCCCTTGAGGTCAAGCCGCTGGAATGGGGCGGATTGGCCGAAAACTGTATCGGGCGCGAACACCCACGTGTGATTTTGTTGGATCGGGTGACAGACCCGCACAATGTCGGGGCGATTCTGCGCTCGGCCGAGGTGCTGGGCGCCAGTGCTGTGATCGGGACTCGGCACCATTCCGCGCCTGAGACTGGAGCGCTGGCCAAAACCGCGAGCGGCGCTTTGGAGCGTCAGCCCTATTTGCGGGTCCGCAATCTGGCCGACGCGATTGTCGAGTTGCAGGGCATGGGCTTTCTGGTGCTGGGTCTCGATGGTGAGGCCGAGGATACGATCGAGGCCGCCATAGGGGATCAACGTGATCGTCCAGTGGCGCTGGTGCTGGGTGCAGAAGGCCCTGGATTGCGGCAAAAGACCAAGGAAACCGTGGACAAACTGGTTAAAATTGACGCAGCCGGTGGTTTCGGATCTTTGAACGTTTCAAACGCGGCGGCGATTGCCCTATATGCCTCACGGTACACAGGATAGGAGCGCGTCATTTCTGGCCCATCGAAAATCGCCACCTGCTGTTATTGCGGGACCCGAGCGGCGCTTGTCCTGAAGGGAAAGCAGCGGCATGAGTTGAGCTGTTCCAGTTGCGGCGCGCCGTTACATGACCTCAAGATGCTGCCCAAGCGCAAGGTGACCGAAAGCGCGCCCAAGAAACATGCGGTATCCCATACCGCCCAGCCGAAATCCAAGCGCAAGAAAAAGAAGAAAACCCTGTTTTCGCGCGTGATGGATGAGGCCTGGGATGTGATCGAGGATATCTTTGACTGACCTTCGCGCTTTCGGGATGTTCACAACCACGTCATCTGGGGTGTCTCGCAGCGCAAAACGTTGCAGATTGAGACGCTGAGTCCATGATTCCGGTGTACCTATGCCAATCCGCCACGCTCTCATTGGCGCGCTGAGCGCCACTCTTATCGCTTCTGCCGCTGTTGCGCAGCCCATGCCCGTGTATTTCGCGCCCGAGGGGGCTGCGATGGCGGGATACGATCCCGTGTCCTATTTTCAGGGTGACATACCCGTGCAGGGCCGTCCCGAGATTTCAGTGACGTGGAAGGGAGCCGAATGGCATTTCGCGTCCCTCGAAAACCGCGCGATGTTTGAGTCGAATCCGCGGGCCTTTGCCCCTCAGTTCGGGGGGTATTGTTCCTATGCGATGGCTCAGGGCATCCTTAAGGGAACCGATCCGGGGGCCTGGCAGGTTGTGGATGGGCGCCTCTACTTGACGTTTTCGCCTGAAATTGAGCGGAAATGGCGTGAGGATCAGTTGGAATACATCCATCAGGCCGAAGGGAACTGGCCTGAGATTCTGTATCGAGAATAGGCAACCTTCCGCCGTTTGTGAAAAGTCATCACAAAAATGCGCACGCCCTCTTTTTTTTAACCAAAACATGCCTAAATGTCACAGTGACCGCGGAACGGAACTGCCGCGGGTCATTTCACTGTCCCTCGTTCCAACAACTGGCGCCCAAGGTTTCTTGGGCGCTTTTTTCTTTTTCAGCCGTCGCATAGGGTAGCGGTATGGCTGAATATTCTGATAAGTTCCTGAGATCCATTCTGAAGCGCACCAAGACCGTTGCCGTGGTCGGAGTGTCCATGAACGAGGTACGGCCGAGTTTCTACGTGGCCCGCTATCTGTCGCTGAAAGGCTTTACCGTGATCCCGGTCAATCCCGGCCATGCGGGAAAGCAACTTTTCGGCCAAACCGTGCGCGCCAGCCTGTCAGATATCACAGAAGATGTTGATATGGTGGATATCTTCCGCCGCTCTGAGGCTGTGCCTCCGATCGTGGATGAGGCGCTGGAGGTATTCCCATCCCTGCGCACCATCTGGATGCAAATCGGTGTTGAACACGCAGAGGCTGCCGCCAAGGCTGAGGCGCGCGGCGTGGATGTGGTGATGAATCGATGCCCCAAGATCGAATATCAGCGCCTGTTCGGAGAGCTGCGCATGGGCGGCTTCAGCACCGGCATCATTTCTTCCAAGCTATAACGTCACTGCGCCTGGTAGGGCTTGAGGCGGGCCACCTGCTCTTGCCTGCGCTTTTCCAGAACAACCTCGCGCGGGACCCAGTCATATCTTGTGTCTTCCTGCAGTGGAGACCAGAAAAGAACCCCGCCATAGCGCCACGGGTCCAAAACCACGCCGTCATAGAGCGACTCGCCCCGCGCGCTGATAATGGCTGTGCTGTGGTCGATTCGCAGTGGATTGTCGGCATTGGCGATGGCGCGATGCATGTCCAGCGTTTGGAAGTTCTCTTGCTTCAACCGCCGCTCGATATCTTCGGCCCAGTGCCAGCATAACCCACGCGGGCGCAGGCCCTTGTTGACCTTGGCATTGTGGATCAACGGAGGGTCGGTGATCTCGTATTCCTGCACCAGCTGCGCGGTGTAGGAATATGCAATGCGGGCGGCCCGGTTGGCCTCAGCCGGGTCGATATCGGGACCGAGGCTTTGGATTTCCGAGGCAAGACGCTGAACTTCATCACCGGTGGACGGTGGCGGGGCCGCACAGGCGCCCAAAGTCACGAGGGCCAGAACGCAGGCCAAAGCTCTGATCATTGTGATGTCCCTCGACCGATAGACCGTGAAACATGATCATAGAACCGCTTCGGCGCGGACGGAAGACTGAGCTTAGCTTTTTGGGCGTGCGGCCTTTTCGGCGATACCGCTAAGGCCCTGACGCCGCGCCAACTCCGCCAGCACATCGTCCAGCGCAACGTCGCGCGAGGCCAGCATGACCAGAAGGTGATACAGCACGTCGGCGGCCTCGGCCGTCAGCCCGACTTTGTCGTTCTTGATAGCTTCGATGATGGCCTCAACGGCCTCCTCGCCGAATTTCTCAGCGCATTTTTCTGGGCCCTTGGCCAGCAGCTTTGCCGTCCAACTGCTCTCCGGGTCCGCCCCTTTGCGCGCCTCGATTGTGGCGGCCAGATCGTGCAGGATACTCATGTCAGCCTCATCGGGATACCGGCGGCGGCCATGTGTTCCTTGGCCTCGCGGATGGTGTGTTCGCCAAAATGGAAGATCGAGGCGGCCAGAACGGCACTCGCCCCGCCTTCGGTGACGCCTTCGACTAGATGGTCCAGATTGCCAACCCCTCCCGAGGCGATCACCGGCACATCCACCGCGTCGCTGATTGCGCGGGTCAGTGGCAGGTTGAACCCTGATTTTGTTCCGTCCCGATCCATCGAGGTTAGCAGGATTTCTCCGGCACCTTTGGCGACCACGGTTTTCGCGAATTCTACTGCGTCGATGCCGGTAGGCTTGCGGCCACCATGAGTGAAGATCTCCCATTTTCCGGGTCTGACGGTTTTGGCGTCGATCGCGCAGACGATGCACTGGCTGCCGAACTGGTCTGCCGCCTCGGCAATGACATCCGGGTTGGCGACAGCGGCCGAGTTGAAGCTGACCTTGTCAGCCCCTGCCAGCAGCAAGGCACGCACGTCATCCTTGGTACGGACGCCACCACCCACGGTCAGGGGAACAAAGCATTGCTCGGCCGTGCGCTGAACCACATCGAACATGGTGCCACGGTTCTCATGCGTTGCATGAATGTCTAGAAAACAGATCTCATCCGCGCCGGCGGCGTCATAGGCCTTGGCCGATTCCACTGGGTCGCCTGCATCGCGCAGACCCACGAAATTCACACCTTTGACCACGCGGCCATCGGCGACATCCAGGCAGGGAATGATACGGGTTTTCAGCATGCGCTTTCCTTTGTTGCCCGCACCCTTACCGGCAAAGCCCCGCCGATGCCAGACTTGTGATTGTCACCCCTCTCAAACCTGTGAAAACTGTCCCCAAATTCATCAGGAGATCAATAAGATGCGAAACCTTATTCTGACCACCACTTTCCTTTTTGCAGGAGCAGTTGCCGCAATGGCTGACGATATCATCAAAGTAGAAACCACAAAATCTGTTCCCGAGGCGCTGGACGCCCTGGAAGCCGCAGTGGGGAACGCAGGCGCGACGGTCTTTGCGCGCATCGACCATGCCGCAGGAGCCGAAAAGGTCGGTACGCCGATTCCGCCCAATCAGGTGCTGATCTTCGGCAACCCGGCGCTGGGGACGCCTGCGATGCAGATCGACCCGCGTGCAGGCCTGTTCCTGCCGTTGCAAGTGCAGGCCTATGAAGACGCGAACGGGCAGGTCTGGCTGGCCTATGAAGACCCGAAAGAGACGATGGATGAACTTGACGAGGTCGAAAACTCGCCCGTGATCGAGAAAATGCGCGGCGCGTTGAAGAAACTGACCTCGGCTGCCGCGCAGTAAGGCGTTTAGCTCAGGGCGCGAATGGCCTCAGCCAGGTCAATCGCGCCATCATACAGCGCCCTACCCGAGATCGCGCCGTTCAGCTCAACTCCGCAATCGCGCAGGGCGATGAGATCGTCCAATGAACTTACGCCACCCGAGGCAATGACCGGAATGGAGACGGCTTGGGCCAGCGCGGCTGTGGCTTCGATATTCGGGCCCTGCATCGCGCCGTCGCGGTTGATGTCGGTATAGATGATTGCCGCGACGCCAACATCTTCGAAGCTGCGGGCCAGATCGGTGACCTGTACGTCAGTTTCCTCGGCCCAGCCTTTGGTGGCGACCATGCCGTTGCGTGCGTCGATGCCCACTGCGACCTTACCGGGGAAGGCTTTTGCAGCCTCACGCACCAGATCGGGGTTTTCGACCGCAACGGTGCCCAGAATGACCCGCGCCAAACCCTTTTCGATCCAAGTCTCGATGGTGGCCATGTCCCGGATACCGCCACCCAGCTGAGCGGGCACGTCGCAGGCCTTCAGGATCGCCTCAACCGGGGCGGCATTGACCGGCTCGCCCGCGAAGGCACCGTTCAGGTCGACAAGGTGCAGCCACTCACATCCTGCATCAACAAAGGCACGGGCCTGCGCGGCGGGGTCCTCGTTGAAAACGGTGGCTTTGTCCATTTCACCGCGCAGCAGGCGAACAGCGTTGCCGTCTTTCAGGTCGATGGCGGGATACAGGATCATGTCGGGCGGCCTTATCTGAATGTTACACGGGCGGCGTATCGCACAAGCGGGTTAGCGACGCAAAGTCAATCTTGCCCGTAGCCCGACACCGGGCCAGAGTGAACCCAAATCAGGGAGGTTATCATGAAGAAACTTGCACTTTCGATTGCTTTTGCATCGCTGGCCACAGGCGCGATGGCGGCAGATCCGGCGGATGGGCTATGGAAAACACAACCCGGCGACACAGGTGGATACCTGCACGTGTCGATCAGCGAATGCGGCAGCGCAATTTGCGGCACCATTGACAGCGCCTTTGATGGCAATGGCGATCAGATTCTGGACTATGAAAACCTCGGTAAACAGATCATCTGGGACATGGTTGCAGAAGGCAGCGGCGGCTATGACAACGGCAAGATCTGGGCCCCGGATCGCGACAAGACCTACAACTCGAAGATGACGCTGGACAGCCAGAACCAGCTGACAGTCAAAGGCTGCGTCGCAGGTGGTTTGGTCTGCCGGGGGCAGACCTGGACCCGCATTCAATAACGCCCTAAGGCGCCCAAGTCAGGAAGTTGCCGATCATGCGCAAACCAACATCCTGACTTTTCTCGGGGTGGAATTGCATCCCAAGCATCGTGTCGCGGCCAATCACGGCCGTGACGTCCTGCCCATAGTCCACATAAGCCAGCCGTTGCGCCGGATCCGTGACACGGAAATGGTAGGAGTGGACGAAATAGACATGATCGCCGGATTTCACACCATTAAACACCGGGTGATCGCTATCCAGAACAAGATCGTTCCAGCCCATATGCGGCACCTTGAGCGAAGCGTCCGAAGGCTCAATCCGCAGCACGTCCCCAGCGACCCAATCCAAACCATCGGTTTCGGTGTATTCATGGCCTTTTGAGGCCATCAACTGCATCCCAACGCAGATACCAAGGAAAGGGCGGCCTTTCTGTTCAACCGCCTCAACCATCGCGTCATAGATGCCCTTGTGGCCACGCAGCTCGGCGGCGCAGGCCGGAAAAGCTCCGTCCCCGGGTAGCACCAGCCTGTCTGCGCACGCGACGACACCCGCGTCCGAGGTCACAACGACCTCACCCGCGTTCAGTTCTTTCGCCATACGCTGAAAGGCTTTTTCGGCCGAGTGCAGATTGCCGCTCTCGTAGTCGATAATCGCGGTGAGCATTTGAGTCCTTTCTGTGCGCAACTTGTCCGAAAACCGGTGCCCACTTTTCGGGTTACGCTTACAACGCGCCCTTCGTTGACGGAATCGCATCCGCCTTGCGCGGGTCGGTTTCAACCGCATCCCGCAGGGCGCGGGCAACGGCCTTAAAGGCAGCCTCAGCGATGTGGTGACTGTTGAAACCATGCAACTGGTCGATGTGCAGCGTGATGCCGCCATGGGTGCTAAGCGCCTGAAAGAACTCGCGCACCAGCTCGGTGTCGAAGGTACCGATCTTCTGGGTTGGCAGGTCCACGTTCCAGATCAGGAACGGGCGCGCTGACAGGTCCAGCGCACAACGCACCTGAGCGTCGTCCATGGGCAAGTGACACTCGCCGTAGCGGCGGATGCCTTTCTTGTCGCCCAGTGCCTGCGTCAGAGCCTGACCCAGCGCGATGCCGGTGTCTTCGACCGTGTGGTGGTCGTCTATGTGATAGTCGCCCTTGGCGCGGATCGTCATGTCGATCAGCGAATGACGCGCCAACTGATCCAGCATGTGATCAAAGAAGCCAACGCCGGTCTGGTTGTCATACTGGCCGGTGCCGTCCAGATTGACCTCGACCGAGATCTCGGTCTCGGCGGTCTGACGGCTGATCTTTGCGCTGCGCATGGGCGAATTCCTTTTGCTACAGGCGCGCTTATAGACGGGGTTGGGCGGGTTGATCCAGTGCCCGCAGCGCAATCGGTACAAACTGTTGCAGGGGATTGCACACAGGTCCGGGCCATGCCAGCCTGCCGGAAACTCAAGTCAAAAGGCCCGGCACATGTCCACCTGCGTTTTTATCCAGATCCGCTGCAAACCCGGCACCACCTACAAGGTCGCCGAAGAGATCGCCCTGCGCGAGATTCACTCAGAGCTTTATTCCACCAGCGGCGAATACGACCTGCTGCTGAAGCTCTATATCCCCGAAACCGAGGATGTGGGCCATTTCATCAACGAACACCTGCTGGTGATTCCAAACATCGAACGATCCTTGACCACGATGACGTTCAAAGCGTTCTGATCTGAACCTGCACTCTTGATGCGACAGAATCGGCCCGGTAGCGAAAGACATCCGGGCCACAGCTGAACACAGACGCTCAGGCACCGCGTTCGCATCGAAATTGATCAGTTGGGAAAGTTTGCATCTGGAGCGGGCGAGGCGATTCGAACGCCCGACCCTAACCTTGGCAAGGTTATGCTCTACCCCTGAGCTACGCCCGCATCAGATACACATGTTGGTCCGAAGACCTTAACTCAATGGAGCGGGCGAGGCGATTCGAACGCCCGACCCTAACCTTGGCAAGGTTATGCTCTACCCCTGAGCTACGCCCGCGCCGTTGAGTGAGGAGGGATGTATAAATTCCCGCGCGAGCCTGCAAGCGGAAAAAGACAAAAACCTGCAAAAATCTTTCGACGGAAATTCGGAGCTGATGCGTTGAATGGGTAATGAGGCTTACAAGGCGAAGGGACGCGTGATGAAATCAAGGGCTTTGGTAGAAATGAAGACGGCACTGCTGGCGGCGTTGATTGTTTTCGCGGTATTGCTCTGCCCGCCCGAGGATGATCCGTTGGCCGAGGCCCCCTCTCCTATGTACGAGCGGCAGGTTTTGACTGGATAGTTCGTCTTGCCGGGATTTGCCAAAAGAAGGCACCGCATTCGACGCGGGCGTGGTCCAAGCTGACCTCTGCGGACGCGCGCCAAATCTCGATGTCTCAATAACGACTCTAGCAGCTAACCACCCGCTTGCCGGTTACGGCATTTACCGATGAAGGCGCAGGCTGTAACACCGGAGAAAGGAGCCCGGCAAAAACAGGACGAAGATGCAGGTTGTTATCCACGCAGGCGTGGCCTTTTCCGACAATGACCGGTTGATCGAAACCCTTATGGCGAACGCGTCGGTTTTGAACCAGCAGCGGGTCATCCCTCTGGACCTCGCGCAGGGGCGGCAGTTCGTGAAAGTCGCCTCGGATTCCATGACGACCGGAGTGCCTCTACCAGATGTCTTGATAGGTTTGAATGAGGTTCTTCCCGACCGCAACACCTGCGATCGCGTTGTCCTGTCGAACGACAAGGTTTTTGGCCCCAGACGCGCCGCGATTCTGCACGGGCAGTTTTATCCGAATGCGGCCGAGCGGATTGCGTTCCTGGACCGTGTTCTAGAGGCGGATCAAATCGAGCTGTGTTTCGCGCTGGTGAACCCGGCGAGCTTCATCTCGAAATTGCTGATGTCACTGCCCGCAGAGCGGCGGAAAGCCGTTCTGGGGAACACCGACCTGAGCAACCTGAACTGGCTGACCATGGTCCACGACCTGCGAGAAAAAGCTCCGAACGTTCAGATCACGCTCTGGGCGAATGAGGACACTCCGCTTATCTGGGGCGATATCCTCAGAACGCTTGCCAGACTACCCGACAAGGCGGCCCTGCAACATGAATACGCGTTCCTTGCTTCTGTGCTGACGGACGCGGGCCGTGCAGAGCTGACGCAACTGTTGGAACAAATAGCGTGGCAGGATCGAGACATGCTACGGGATAGTCTGACCCATCTGTTTGATGAACATGCCGACCCGGCGCAGATCGAAGAAGAGCTTGAGATTTCGGGTTGGAATTCCGATGTGGTCAGCGCGTTTTCCGAGATCTACGAACAGGATCTCGCGGCACTACGCGCCATGCCGGGCGTAAGGGTGCTGCAGCCCTGAAACGGGCTGCATCGCATTACATACCCAGAGCTTCCTTATACATTTCGAGAACCGCCTCTTCTTCGGCGATATCATCCTTGTCGCGCTTGCGCAGAGCGACCAGTTTGCGCATGACCTTGGTGTCGTAGCCGCGCGCTTTCGCTTCGGCCATGACCTCTTTCTGCTGCTCGGCCAGATCTTTCTTTTCGGCATCCAGACGCTCGATCCGTTCGATGAACTGGCGCAGCTCGCCTGCTGTCACGCGGTAGTTGGCGGCGGCCTGATCTTCGGTCATGTCTTCCATGTAGGTCTCTCCCAGAGGCTGAATTGCGATGCTGAGACATCGGGCATGGTGCCGGATACATCGCTGGTGCCCGGGTCGCAAGCACCCAATCCCATGGGCGGGCTTGTCGGCAGGCGCCTGATCCGCTAAGCGCAAAAACACGGCACCAGCAGAGGCAGGCAACCATGTTCGAAATCATCACCTGGGGCGGCGCCGCCCTGTCAGTGGCCGGGCTTGTCGGTCTGATCTGGTGCATTCTGCGCGTGATGAAGGCCCGAAAAGCGGGCCTTTCAGATGACGAACTGCGCGCTGTTGTTCAGGGTGTTCTGCCCTGGAACCTTGGGGCGTTGTTTCTGTCGGTCATGGGACTGATGCTGGTCATCCTCGGCATATCGCTGGGATAACCCGACCGATCAGATCGGCAAATTGTCAAACCGCGCTTCCATCGCGTCCTCGCACAGGGCCGCATCAAGTCGGCGCATGCGCGACGGAACATGCATCCCCTGCTGACGCATGCGATCCACGATCTTGCTGAAACTGGGCTGCAGCGCCAATCGGGTATCCAGACACGCGTTCTGAAGTTTTTGCTCTAGCTCTTGCGCTTCGAAATAGAGGTTATCTGTCGTCATTGTGATCCTCCCAATTGTCAGTATCCCCGATATAGGTAACGCGGATACGACACGAAGATGCTACCGGAAACGATGGCGGTTTATTGCCCGCTAAAATAGCCTGTTCGGCAAATCTGCGCGTCTGGGTTAAAGTTTAGGCAAATTTCATATGTCGTGCCTTGACGGACATCAAAACCCGAACTGACTCTTGTATCACATTCTGATTTTCCTATATGTCGTCTAAGTGGAGGAAACCATGAAGCCAAAAGTGAAAGCGTTCTTCGACGACCAGACCTTTACGGTCTCGTACGTCGTCCACGAAGACAGCAGCCGCGCTTGTGCGATTATCGATAGCGTTCTGGATTTCGATCATGCCTCGGGCCGGACGGGGACAAGCTCTGCCGACCAGATCATCGCTTATGTACACGCCAAAGACCTTAAGACCGAGTGGATTTTGGAAAGCCATGTGCATGCAGACCACCTCTCGGCTGCGCCATATCTGCAGCAGGAACTGGACGGCAAAATCGGGATCGGACATCACATCGTCGAGGTGCAGGAGACCTTTGGCAAAATCTTCAATGAAGGGACCGAGTTCCAGCGAGATGGCAGCCAGTTTGATGCCCTCTTCCGCGAGGGCGACAGTTTCCACATCGGACAGATGCGAGGCGATGTGCTGCACACACCCGGTCATACGCCGGCCTGCCTGACCTATGTGATCGGCGATGCCGCTTTTGTCGGCGACACCTTGTTCATGCCCGACTTCGGCACCGCACGATGCGATTTCCCAGGCGGCTCGTCCGAGGTGCTTTTTGCTTCGATCCAGAAGATCCTGTCTCTGCCCGATGAGACCCGCATTTTTGTGGGGCACGACTACAAGGCTCCGGGGCGGGATGAGTATGCGTGGGAGACCACGGTGGGCGAGCAAAAGGCGCTGAACATCCATATCGGGCAAGGTCGCAGCATCGAAGAGTTTGTGGAAATGCGGGATGCGCGCGACGCGACACTCTCCAAACCCCGGCTGATTCTGCCGTCGCTTCAGGTCAATATGCGCGCGGGCCAGATGCCCCCGGCCGACGAACAGGGCGATGTTTTCCTGAAGTTGCCGATCAACAAGCTGTGACCCGCGCCAACAGTATAGGATGGACATAGAATGAACCCGGACTGGATATGGGGCCTGTGTGGCGGCATCTTGATCGGCTGCGGCGCTGCGCTTTACCTGCTTGGCAATGGCCGGATCATGGGGGCCAGTGGCATTCTGGGAGGTTTAATCGACGGCCCGGCGAGGCGCGAGAAACTGGTATTTGTCTTGGGGCTGATCGGTATGCCGCTGATCATGAGCCGTCTGATGAGCGAACGGCCTGAAACGCACCTGACGGAAAATCTAGGCCTTCTGGTCGTGGCCGGGCTTTTGGTTGGCATCGGCACGCGGCTGGCAAACGGGTGCACTTCGGGTCATGGGGTCTGCGGCATCTCTCGGTTTTCGCTGCGCGGGATTGTTGCAACCCTAATCTATATCGCTGCCGGAGCGGTGGTTTTGGCCCTGTTCCGCCACGGTTTGGGGGTGATCTGATGCGGTTGTTGATCGCTTTGATATCGGGCGCGATGTTTGGCGCGGGGCTGTTGCTATCGGGAATGACGGATACCCAAAAGGTTCAGGGCTGGTTGGATATCTTCGGTGCATGGGACCCGACACTGGCCTTCGTCATGGGAGGCGCGATTCTGCCCATGTTGGTCGCGTGGCGCATGACCAAGACCCGCCAACCGGTGACTGGCGGCACATTTCCCGCACCTGCTCGGCCCGAACTTGACCGAGGGCTGATCCTCGGCTCAGTCCTGTTTGGCGCAGGCTGGGGATTGGTCGGCCTATGCCCAGGCCCAGCCATGGCGGCACTGTCCTATGGCGGGACCAGCAGCGCCGTCTTTCTGGTTGCGATGGCGGCGGGGATGCGGTTGGCGCCGGGGCTGCGCGCGCAACTGGACAGGGCGGCCAACGCGGCCTAATCAATTGGCATGGAGATTCGACCTATAACCCCCCGCTACGCCGTGTCCCCGCAGATCACTGTCGAGGACGTGCCCGCCATTGCCGAGGCCGGCTTCGTCAAGGTTATCTGCAACCGACCCAATGCTGAGGTCCCCGAGATCATGCAATCGGATGCGATCGGAGACGCGGTCCGCGCAGCAGGGCTGGAATACGAGGTGCTGGAACTGACCCACCAGACAATGACACCCGAGAATGTCGCCCGGCAGAGGGATATGGCCGAAAGTTGCTCTGGCCCGGTTCTGGCATATTGCGCGTCCGGCACGCGTTGTTCGGTTGTTTGGGCTCTGGGTCAATGCGACCAGATGAGTACGGATGAGATTCTGACTGCCACCACCAATGCCGGGTATCAGTTGGAGCAGCTGCGCCCTACTCTGGATCAACTGCGCAACACGTCAGACTAGATCAGACCTCCCCATACTTCGGGCCATCGAGGCCCGCCAGTTGCGAGATTTCTGCAGCCATTAGATCGGGTTCAACAAGGCTCAGGTCGTCGTCGACCGGATCGGCAACTGAGGGGCTCGCGACCAGATCGAGAGGGTCGGACAGGATATCTACGTCCGTGTCAGCCATATCGCCCCGGACACTGGCCGGTCGGCTTTCTATGAATTCGGCGGACTCCAAAGCATCCAGCGCGGGCAGCGGTACGTTTTCGTTCAGCCGAACGGCGCGCATCCCGCCCGACTGCCCCAGACGCCCGACCGAGGCGCGGGTGCGTTCGATCGTCAGAACCTCAGTCCGGTCCAAGCGTGCGCCGGTCAGCGGCAACAGGCTGCCTACCTCAAGCGTGGAAAGATGTGCCAACGGCAACCTCATCCGGCACACCACGGCGTTCAGCTCGGCTCGGACGACGCCTGATGACTGCTCCAGCCGAGGGCCAGTGTCGATATCCAGCTCGACCTCAGCTTCGTCGGGCGCGAGCGGATCAGGCAGCACGATCGTGATCTGGCCCTGACGCAACCCGCCTCCAAGTTCCACGGTCAGGTCAAAAACTCGGCAGCTGTCTGCCTCCAGCGATAAGATCAGACCACGCAAATCCGCCGCCCGTGAGGTATACTCATACCCTGTCAAACCCTGCTGATCTGCCGCATCGACCAGACCGACGGCACGGCGCAATGCATCCTCGACCAGCGGGGCTGCCATGGCGGCGTCCGTATCCGTAAAGCCTCTCGCGGCGGGCGCGTCCGAAGTAACCTCACCAATTGTTTGGGTCTGAACGATGGCCGAGACGCAGTTCAAATCCAGACAGGCCGCGGCAACCCCCTCTGGCCCCGTAAATTTCAGAAGCAGCCAATCCTCGGCCAATGTGGCCGCAAGGCCAGCCTGCGCCCGGTCTGCCTGCTTTGCACCAATAATAGCCAGCGGAAGATTCAAACGCTCACCTGCGGCCCGCGCAAAGCCCAGACGCAACGCCCGCAGGATCGAGCGGGGTCGATCCCCCAAATCCCCCTGCCCCAATGACAATTTACGCGCCAGAGCGGCGCCGACCGATTGTGCCATGGCTTCGGTACCATCCGATTTCTTGTCGTGAGTCTTAGTGTAACCCGGCAGAGGTTACGAACTTCTTTAAACCGAACTATTGCGCCGCTTGTCGGTAGGCCAAAGGCAGGCTGACGCGGAACGCCGCACCGCCCTGCCCGGGCAGATAGGTGATATCGCCGCCCAAACGGTGCATGATCTCGCGGCAGATCGCCAAACCCAGCCCGGCGCCGCCAGCCTTGTCCCCTCCGACCCGCGCGAATTTCTCAAAGATCATCGACCGCGCCTCGGGCGGGACACCGCTGCCGTTGTCGATGAAATCCACAACCAGCTGCCCGCCCACATCATGAGCCGAGATCGTCAGTACGGGTTCATCGGCATCACAGTATTTCCGCGCGTTGGAGATGAGGTTGATAAACACCTGCCCCAAGCGGTCGAGATCCGTTTGCAAGGGGATACGCTCGGATGCCTTGCTGCGCCGCACAGCGAGCCGCTGATCCGTGCCCGCCAGTGCGCTGGAGATCGACCGATCCAGAACCGAACGCAACGTATCATCGCCAAGGTTCAGCCTGACCTGTCCGTTCTCAAGAACGCTTAGGTCGAGCAGATCGTCCAACAAACGTGTCAAGCGCAGCGCCTCGTCGTGAATGATGGCGGCATAGCGGGTCTGTTCTTCACCGCTCAGCCCTTCGGTGTCGCGCATTATCTCGGAAAACGCCCGGATCGAGGTCATGGGCGTGCGCAATTCATGACTGACCTGGCTGAGAAAGCTGTCTTTCTGCTCGGATATTTGGGTTAGCTTGGCGTTGGCATCGCGCAACTGGCGTGCCGTGCGGCTAAGTTCGGCAGATTTTTCTTCCAACTGGCTGGAGTATTCCAGCAATTGCGCAGATTCGTCGGCAACGGCCAGGAGGTCCTCGACCGAAACCGAGGCTCCTCCCACGATCTGCCCGATCATCGCATGCGCCGTCGCCGCCCCTACTGAGCCGCTGAGCTCCCTCTCAAGCCGGGCCAGAAATCCGGGTGTCGGCTCGGGCAAGGGCGAGCGTCCGCCCTGAAGTTCGGCCTCGCGCTGGAACAATTCCTGGGCGGGCGATGTGCCCAGAATGCGCTGGGTCATGATCATCAGGTCTTCGCTTTGCGCAACCGACCCGGTCCAACCGCGCGGCGCGACCGAGTGGTCAAAGACATTGACGAATTGCGCGCCCTGAAGCCGCTCCAACGGGCTGGGAAAGCTCAGCAGGGACGCAACACAGAACACAACCGCATTCAGGGAAATTGACCACATCACGGAATGCACCATTGGATCGATACCTTCGATCCCGAACAGGGCCTGAGGTCGCAGCCATGCAATACCAAATGGTCCGTTCAGCAACACACTCTCGGGCATCCACGCAGCCCCCATTCCGGGAAGAAGCAGCGTGTAGATCCACAGCACAAAACCCACGGTCAAACCTGCCAGGGCACCGGTTCTGGTGGCTCCGCGCCAGAACAATCCGCCGACCATCGCGGGCAGGATTTGCGAAATACCGCTAAAGGCCACCAACCCGATCGAGGCCAACGCCGCGCCGCCGCCAGACAGACTGTAGTAGAAATAGCCCAGCGCCATTATCGCAGCGATTGAGATACGCCGCGCCATCAATACGATGTTGCGCACGTCTCCGGGGACAGACCCGACCCGCTCATGCGTGTTCAGCCAAATCGGCATTACGACGTGGTTCGACACCATCGTCGACAGGGCCATTGCCGTCACGATCACCATCGAGGTCGCTGACGAGAACCCTCCGATGAAGGACAGCATAGCCAGGCCGTCCTTGCCCTGCGACAACGGCACGGTCAGCACGAACAGATCCGGGTTGGACCCTTCCGGCAACATATCGAGCCCGATAACGGCGATGGGGACGACAAACAGGCTCATCAGTAGCAGGTAGAGAGGAAAGGCCCACGCGGCGGTACGTAGATGGCCCTCGTCATCATTCTCGACCACCATCACCTGGAACATGCGCGGCAAGCAGACAAAGGCGGCGGCAGACAGGAAAATAAAGGTCGTCCAGCGCCCGGCATCCACTTGCCACGTGCCAATTTCCGAGGCGTCGATCCGCTCCATCATCGGGCCAAAACCACCGGCAATGCCCCAGACGACGAAGATGCCGACAGCCACCAGCGCAAACAGCTTGACGACTGACTCGACCGCAATGGCAGTTACCACGCCATGGTGGCGTTCATTGGCATCCAGATTGCGGGTGCCGAACAGGATCGCGAACATCGCCAGCCCAGCCGCCACCCAAAACACGCTGGAGCCTTCGCGGTAGAGGCCCGAGGGGTCGGCCTCGGCAAAGATCGAGAAAGACAGGGTAATCGACTGCAATTGCAACGCGATATAGGGCGTGCCGCCAATCACGGCCAGAATCGTGACGCACACCGCCAGCGTGTTCGACTTGCCATAGCGCGAGGACAAAAGGTCCGCGATCGAGGTCACGCGCTGGCTGCGCCCGACGCGCACCAGTTTGCGCAGCCCCCACCACCAACTGATCATAACCAGCGTCGGCCCGAGGTAGATTGTCACGAACTCCAACCCCGACCGCGCCGCATTGCCAACCGCGCCGTAAAAGGTCCAAGCCGTGCAGTAGATCGATAGGGACAGCGTGTAGATCAAAGGGGAGCGCAGCCATTTGCCCCGTCCGGCCGCCGCCATCCTGTCTGCGGCAAATGCCACGCCGAACAGCAGAACGACATAGCCCAGACAGACCAGAATCAGGACGTTCAATGTTGCCATCAGCCAGCGTCCGCGTCAGAGCTGTCATCCACGCCGGTGCGCCGGGCGACGAAGCCAAAAATCAGGCTGACCAGAATCAGACCGATCCAGCAGGCGAAGATGTAGAAGATCGCCGACGACAGCGGCACACCGCCGGTTTCAGAATAGGCGTCCGGCCACAGCAGCGGCAACACCAACAGCGCTCCGCCTAGAAATGGTAGTAACCGAGCCGAATCCGCCAACCTACGCCGGCGATAGCTTTGCCGTTCCAGAAACAACGAGGGCCGCGCACCGCGCGACGTGCGGTCCTGACCCTCGGGCGACGTCATAACTGCGTTGCCTGCGCATGCAGATCGCGCACGGCGGTCAGCACCTCAGCGTTGGAAAAAGGTTTGGTCATGAAGCGGCTAACACCCGCATTCTCGGCCATCTCACGATCTCTGGACTGCCCGCGAGCGGTCAGCATCAGAACCGGCAAGTCCTGCATGTCGTCCAAGGCACGCAGATCGCGCAGGATGTCCATCCCGCTCTTGCCCGGTAGCATCACGTCCAGAATCACCAGATCGGGCTGTGCGCCCTGAATCACCTGAAGCGCATCCGCGCCATCGCCATGTGTCTCGACCTGCCACCCCTCACGAGTCAGCAAGAATCGGATGGCCTCGGCAATGTTGGGCTCATCCTCAATCAACAGAACCTTACGGCTCATTTGTGTATATCCTCCCGATGACTGGCCTCCACCCCGGAACCGGTCTTCGCCAGATTAAGCGGTTGTTCGGGAACCTGTCAAAAGCCTTCGCTGAGAATTGACGGCTCGCGACGAGAACCGCAATCGCCGCTTGGGCAAATCCGGCAGCTTGGCCCGACCCGTGTCGCCTCTGGGTTCGGTTCGGCCTCGACCAGCGGCCATATCAGCATGGCCGCGCGATACGAGGGTTCCTGGTCGTATCCGGACAAGCCATGCGGCCAGGCATAGGCGTGACATTCGAACATTGCGGCGGCACGCCCCTGCTGCGCGACCTGCCGTCTGATCGGAACCAGAGGCCGATTCAGCGCAGAAAACAGCGGCCAATGCGGGCAGGCCTCGCCATGGCGCGGCAGCGACAGGCCGGTGACAGGTTTCAGGAACAGGATACTGCCCGAGCCGTCGCAGATCACCAGCCCTACTGGGCGGTTCAGCACCTTTTCGGGCAGGCTGGCTAGGCGTCGGAACACTGTCGGCAGATCGACCGAGAATCGCTGGGCCAGTTCCATAGGGTTCGGATCAACATCTGCAAGCGTGGTTTTGAGGGCATCAAGCGGCATGGCCTTGGCGTCAGCCTCACTCTGCTTTAGCCATTCCCCTGCAAGGTTCCGTGCAGCCGAGGTATTTAGACCCTCTAGATCTATGACCTCTGCCCCTTCCCCGGCGTCGAGTTCTGGAAAGCTATAGCCGCGCGCTTCAAGAAACACCTCAACCTCTTCCAGCGGTGCGCCACGCGGGTCTTTCGACGTATCGCATTCGTCTAGGTAGGTCACCAGCGCCTTTGAACTGTCGGCCAGTCGCTCGGCATCCTGATGAAGGTTCTGGTGGAACCGATCCTGCCACTCGGCGTCGATATCCTGCGGGTCGGCCAGAATCGCTGCGGTCGACCGAATCGCCGCTGCGGTCGACAGCACTTCGTGCATCGAGGCTGCCAGATGCGGGTCATGGGTCAATCGGTCCGAAAGCGTTGCAACCGTCCGTTCCAGCGACACGACACGCCGGTGCATCTGCGCCAAAACCCCCGACCAACCAGGAAAGCGGCCTGCAAACTCCTCAAGCGTTTCAATTTCGGCCTGCTGGCCAACTGCATCGGCCGCCGCTTCGCGCAAGGCCGATATCAAGGTCGCTTCGATCCCTTGCGTCAACACGGAGGGCTCAACTGCCAGCGCCCCTGCAATATCGACCAGCAATTTGCCCCCGATCCGGCGGCGGTTGTGCTCGATCAAGTTCAGATAAGAGGCCGAGATCCCCACTTGACGCGCAAGTTCCGCCTGCCTTAGACCCGCAATCTGCCGTCGTTCGCGGATCCGGCTACCGGTCAGCAAATCCCGCATGATCAAGGTCCTCAGTCACGTATTGCTATATCTGGGCAGTTGTATTTTCAGTTTATTCTATCATTTTCCTAATGTTATGCACCAGTTTTCACATTGAGTTGACAAGATTAACAACGTCCGGTCCTCGATGGCACCGTCAGACGCGCTTCGCCCCTTCTCATTTCCTGCATTTACCGCCACCATATGAGTATGAGCGATCCAGCTTTTGAATATGCACCCATCGGCCTTGTCGAATTGGAAAACCGCATCATCCGACGGTGCAACTTGCAATTTGCGCGCACCTTTGGCGGGGATGAAGCCGAATACAATAATATGCCCTTGCTGCATCTCTACCCTTCGGTCGCGGATTGGGAGAGAATCGGGCAACGCAGCCTGCAGGTGATGCGCGATACCGGCTACTACACCGATGAACGTGTGATGCGACGTCGGAACGGAGACCTGTTCTGGTGCCGCGCGCGAGGACGCTCGCTGACCCCTGACGATCCGTTTCGCCATGGAATCTGGAGCTTTTCCGACATCTCCGAGGAGCGCCCGCTGGTGGAACTGACCGTGCGCGAGCGCGAAGTGGCGATCCTGTCTTGTCGCGGCCTGTCGGCTAAGGAAATCGGGATGGAGCTGGGCCTGAGCTACCGCACGATCGAGGCCTACCGCGCCCGGCTACTGGAAAAATTCGGCGCTAGGAAACTGCCGGAACTGGTTGCAAAGCTCTCTGGCATGCCGCTGTAAGAACAACCGCCCGTAATAAACCATCCAAACCCCCTGTTTTCAGGCTTAAACGGCGCTTTTCATGGCTGCTCGCTTGGCTTATAACGCTGCGTAATCAGATCGAAGCCCGCGTAGATACAGACGGGCCAAAGGGGAACCTTCGAGGATACTCATGACAGATACCAAACACGAAGCGGATGTGGCGTTCATCAAAGCCTTGGCCGAACTGCTGCGCGAAAATGACCTGACCGAGCTGCAGGTCAAACGCGAATATGGCGAGGAAGACAGCCTGAACGTGCGCGTCAGCCGCGCAACGCAAGCGGTTGCCGCTCCGGTTCAGGTTGCCGTTCCGGCTGCAGCCGCAGCACCTGTCGCTGCCGCGCCGGCCCCTGCAACAGCCCCCGCAGCCCCGGCCGCAGATGTGGAAGACCCGGCCAGCCATCCCGGCGCTGTGACCTCGCCTATGGTCGGCACGGTTTACATGCAACCCGAGCCCGGTGCGCCCTCTTTCGTTTCGGTCGGTGCGTCTGTTTCCGAAGGAGACACGCTGCTGATCGTCGAAGCGATGAAGACGATGAACCACATCCACGCGCCCAAATCGGGCACCGTGAAACGCATTCTGGTCGGCGACGGCGACGCTGTGGAATTCGGCACCCCTCTGGTCATCATCGAGTAAGGCGGGCCCATGTTCGACAAGATCCTGATTGCCAACCGAGGCGAGATCGCCCTGCGCGTCATCCGCGCCGCGCGCGAGATGGGGATTAAGACGGTCGCCGTCCACTCCACCGCCGACAGCGACGCGATGCATGTGCGCATGGCGGACGAATCGGTCTGCATCGGCCCCCCGCCCAGCCCGCAAAGCTATCTGTCTGTCCCCGCGATCATCTCCGCCTGTGAGATCACCGGCGCGCAGGCGATCCACCCCGGCTATGGCTTCCTATCCGAGAACGCCGAGTTCGTGCAGATCGTCGAAGACCACGACATCACCTTCATCGGCCCCACTGCGGAACATATCCGCGTGATGGGCGACAAGATCACCGCCAAAGATACGATGAAAGCGCTGGGTGTGCCATGTGTTCCCGGCTCCGACGGTGGCGTTCCGACGTTGGAAGACGCCAAGCGTATCGGTGAAGAATTCGGCTATCCCGTTATAATCAAAGCCACCGCCGGTGGCGGCGGACGCGGCATGAAAGTCGCGATGAGCGCGGATGAGATGGAAAGCGCCTTCATGACCGCACGTGCCGAAGGTAAAGCAGCCTTTGGCAACGATGAGGTCTATATCGAGAAATACCTTACCACACCGCGCCATATCGAGATTCAGGTCTTCGGTGACGGCAAAGGCAACGCTGTTCATCTGGGTGAGCGCGACTGTTCACTACAGCGTCGTCACCAGAAGGTGTTCGAAGAGGCCCCCGGCCCCTGCATCACCCCCGAAGAACGCGCCAAGATCGGCAAGATTTGCGCCGACGCGGTGGCCAAAATCAACTATATCGGAGCGGGCACCATCGAGTTCCTGTACGAAAAAGGCGAGTTCTACTTCATCGAGATGAACACCCGCCTGCAGGTGGAACACCCGGTGACCGAGGGTATCTTCGGCGTCGATCTGGTGCGCGAACAAATCCGCGTGGCCTCAGGCTTGCCGATGTCGTTCGGACAGGATGATCTTGAGATCAACGGCCACGCCATCGAGGTTCGGATCAACGCAGAAAAACTGCCCAACTTCTCGCCCTGCCCGGGTAAGATCACGGCCTATCACGCGCCGGGTGGTTTGGGCGTGCGGATGGACTCTGCGCTTTACGATGGTTATTCGATCCCGCCCTACTACGACTCGCTGATTGCCAAGCTGATCGTTCAGGGCCGCGACCGCGCCGAGGCTCTGGCCCGTCTGGAGCGCGCCTTGGGCGAGCTGATCGTAGACGGCATCGACACCACAGTGCCTCTGTTCCACGCGCTGTTGCAGGAGCCGGACATCCATAGCGGCGACTACAATATCCACTGGCTGGAGCATTGGCTTGCGGAGAATATGGCCGACTAACCCCACAGGGCCGGTTGGCATGCGCCGCCCGGCCCTTGGATGTTCCTCATGAGTCTGTCACCAGAACTTTTGCTGCATGGCTATTCGATCGGCATCTTCCCGATGGCCGAGCATCGTGATGACCCGGACCTGTTCTGGGTCGACCCCAAATTCCGCGGCGTTTTCCCGCTGGACGGTTTCCACATCTCGCGCAGCCTTGCAAGGCGGATACGAAGATGCGGCTTTTCCATCTCGATCAATCAGGATTTTGAAGGCGTCGTCGATGGGTGTGCCGATCGTGCGGACACATGGATTAACGCCGAGCTGCGCGACCTGTATCGACAGGTGTACAACGCAGGCCAAGCACATTCTCTGGAAGTATGGGAAGATGACCAGCTTGTCGGAGGCGTTTTCGGAGTGGCCTTGGGCGCTGCCTTCTTTGGTGAGAGCATGTTCTCACGTCGCACCGACGCCTCGAAAATCGCGCTGGCTTATCTGGTGGACCGCCTGCGACAGACCGGTTTTCAGCTGTTCGATACTCAGTTTCTGACTGCCCATCTGGCCTCACTCGGCGCGATCGAAATCCCCCGGAGTGACTATAGAAAAGCGCTGGAAGAAGCGATTGGCGATAGCGCCGAGTTTGCGGCCGAGGTGCCTCAGTCCGCCGACGGAGTGATACAGCGGATCACCCAAACGTCGTAACGCGAATGGTCCAAGGCGTTCAGTGCCGGAGAGGTCGCGATCATCCAACCGTCGAACAACTGCTCCGCCTTGCCCTGTTCCCATATGGTCAGGAAGGCAAACGCATCCCCGGTCGGGTTATCGACGGGATAGCGGCAATCCCCCAAAGCGACATCCAGACCAAAGACGGCCTGTGTCTGACCAGTCTGCAGCTCAACATCCACGGTCTGACCGTTGACCTTATCCAAGCCGCGCAACATCGCGCCGGGTCCGGACTGAACCGTTTGCTGAGCTGTCGCGGATGTCGCGGCCAGCGTCAAAGCAAATGCCAAAGCGCGCATCATTCGCTGCCGTCTCCGGCGACGAACTTCACAAGCAACGAGATCAGGCTGACCGCGCCCTGTGTATCTTCGATTTGATCGCCGGGCTCAAAATAGAACGGAGAACCGCCTGGCATCACCTCAACAAAATTGCCCCCCAACAGCCCTTCGGAAGAAATCACGATGGCGCTGTCATCTGGCACGAGGACACCATCCGCGACCGAAAAGGTCGTATCAGCGCGGTAGGTCTCAGGGTTCAGGGTCACGTCGGTAACGGTCCCGATTTTGACACCCGCGAGGCGCACATCGGTTCCGACATTGACCCCTTCCAGCGACCGGAAGGACGCCCCAAGCTCATATCCGGCACTGCCTTGTGACAGGCCGGTGGATTGGCTGGCATAAACACCAAACGCGACGGCGCAGGCCAAGACGGCACCGCCGACGAATACTTCGGTCCAGTTGTGGGTCGACATTGCTCGCCTCGTCTTATTCCGGGCTCCAGGCCTCGTAGTCCTTGCGCTCAACAGGCTCTGCCCGGCGCAATGACCCCGCAGGGGTGTAAGCAAGCGCGGTGCCTGTCAGGTTCTCCTGATGCGGTTTTTCCCAGGCCTTGTGCGCCAGCGGTTTGTCTGTCGGCGGCTCATCCCAGGTGCGGTGAAGCCAACCATGCCAATCTGGATCAACCCTGCTGGCTTCAGCCTCACCATTGAAAATTACCCAGCGTTTGCTGTCATCGGCGGTTCTATAGAAGACGTTGCCTTCATTGTCCTCACCAACTTTAACACCTTTACGTGCGGTGAAAATCTGCGTGTTCAGGGTTGCCCCGTTCCACCAGGTTACGGCCCGCAAAAAAGTGTTCAGGATGCCCATGATCCGCCTCCGGCAATTCGGTCCCGAGAAGGTATGACCCAAAGGCGCGCCAAGGTCCAGTACCCGCCGCGTGACTGCGTCACTGCGGCAATAAAGCGGTCACTTCGATCTCGATCCGGTATTTGGGGTCGATCAAACCGCATTCAATCATCGTCGCGGCTGGAGGATTGGCTCCAAAAACCTCGGATAACACGGGCCAGCAAGGCTCGAACTCGGTCCGGTCGGGCAGCATGTAGGTCACACGAACAACATCGGCGAAACCTGCGCCCGCCTCATCCAAGGCTTTCCCGATGACGTCCAATGCTGATCTGCATTGATCGACAACGCCACTACCCTGCCCAACAGTGCCGGAAACGTGAACCCACCCTCCGGCCACCACTGCTCGGCAATAGCCAACCTTGCCCTCAAATTCACCACCTGAAGAGATACGCTTGATTGCGGACACGGCTCATTTCTCCGAGAATTTGAATGTCATGAGGTTTTGCGAGGCTCTACCTCGCGCTCCGGGATATTTATGGCCAGATGAAGTAAAGGATCCCCTGTTCATCTGGTTGGAAATACCTCGGGGGACGCGCCTGAAGGGCGGCGGGGGCAGCGCCCCCTTACCCCTTAACCAGCTGACGCCGACTCTGGCACGGCATCCGCATAGATGATCAAGGGTTGCGAGTCAGAGGTCACGGCTTCTTCGTTTACCACCACTTCGGTCACATTTTTGAGGCCCGGAAGTTCAAACATCGTATCCAGCAGGATATCTTCGAGGATCGAACGCAGCCCCCGAGCGCCGGTTTTTCGCTCGATCGCTTTCTTGGCGATCGATTTCAGCGCCTCATCGGTAAAGGAAAGTTCAGCATCTTCCAGCTCGAACAAACGCTGGTATTGTTTGACCAGAGCATTCTTGGGTTTGGTCAGGATGGTGACCAGAGCGTCCTCGTCCAGATCCTCCAACGTCGCCAGAACCGGCAGACGACCGACGAATTCCGGGATCAACCCGAATTTCAGCAGATCTTCCGGCTCGAGATCCTGGAAGATTTCGCCAACGCCACGCTCGTCATTGTCGCGCACGTCAGCGCCAAAGCCCATTGCCGAACCCTTGCCGCGTTGCGCAATGATCCGATCCAGACCGGCAAAGGCGCCGCCACAGATGAACAGGATATTGGTGGTGTCGACCTGCAGGAACTCCTGCTGCGGATGTTTACGTCCACCCTGAGGTGGAACCGAGGCGACGGTGCCTTCCATCAGTTTCAGCAGCGCCTGCTGCACACCTTCACCCGAGACGTCACGGGTGATCGAGGGGTTTTCGGACTTACGGGTGATCTTGTCGACCTCGTCAATATAGACGATGCCGCGCTGTGCGCGTTCCACATTGTATTCGCTGGCCTGAAGCAGCTTCAGGATGATGTTCTCAACATCCTCACCCACATAGCCAGCTTCGGTCAGCGTCGTCGCGTCGGCCATAGTGAACGGCACATCCAGAATACGTGCCAGCGTCTGGGCTAGCAGCGTCTTGCCGCAACCGGTCGGACCGATCAGCAGGATGTTCGACTTGGCCAGTTCAATATCACTACCCGCTTTCTGGGCGTGGTTCAGACGCTTGTAGTGGTTGTGGACCGCAACCGACAGAACCCGCTTGGCTGTGGCCTGACCGATCACATAGTCGTCCAGAACCTCACAGATATCCTTAGGTGTCGGTACCCCGTCCGAGGATTTCAGACCGCTGGCCTTTGTTTCCTCGCGAATGATGTCCATGCACAGCTCGACGCATTCATCACAGATGAAAACGGTCGGGCCTGCGATCAGCTTGCGCACCTCATGCTGGCTTTTTCCACAAAAGCTGCAGTAGAGCGTGTTTTTGCCGTCACCGCCTGAATTCGTCGCCATGATCTACCTTTCGGGCTTCGTCTCTGCGCCCCTACCTGTGGGGCACGCTTGCGCATGTTCGTGCAGCTTAGGCCAGCGCTCTGGCGGCTACAATCTCAAAATGGCCCTGCGCTTGGCGCGCGGGACGCGTTTCTTAGGCCTCTTCCGTATCCATCTTGGCACGGTTTTCGACGATCTCGTCGATGTGACCCCAATCCTTGGCCTCTTCGGGACTCATGAAATTGTCACGATCCAGAGCCTTTTCAACGGACTTCTTGGTCTGACCGGTGTGACGTACGTAGATGTCATACAAGCGATCTTTCAGCTTCTGTGTTTCAGCGGCATGGATCATGATATCGCTGGCCTGACCCTGATATCCGCCGCTGGGCTGGTGAACCATGATCCGGCTGTTGGGCAGCGAAAAGCGCATGCCCGCCTCGCCGCCAGCCAGCAAAACCGACCCCATCGAGGCCGCCTGACCGATGACCAATGTGGAACATTTCGGCTTGATGTACTGCATTGTGTCGTAAATCGACAAACCGCTGGTCACCACACCGCCGGGCGAGTTGATGTAGATCGAGATTTCCTTGTTCGGGTTTTCCGCCTCAAGGTGCAGCAACTGCGCGACGATCAGATGGCTCATACCGTCGTGAATCGGACCGTTAATGAAGATAATCCGTTCTTTGAGCAGGCGCGAGAAAATGTCATAGGCGCGCTCCCCCCGGCTGGTCTGCTCAACGACCATGGGCACGAGCGTATTCATATAGGTATCTACTGGATCGAACATTCGGAACCTGCCTGCTTTGCTATGGATCGGGACATTATCCCAACAAGAGTTACCCGAGTCTTAGTGTCGCCACTGGGGGGCTGCAAGGGGGGCCAGCAAGAACGACCTTGCAAACTGTTCGCAAGATACGGCGGCCCTTGTCTTCAGGTCCCACCTCACAGGGGCCGAAAACGGCGCTTTTTTGTTCACCGCTTCTTTGATCACAGTATTTTGATGCATGCATATGGGCGTAAAAGTGCAAAATAAGTAAATTGGATGTACTTATCCGGAAAGAAGTATATCTCTGGCTCCACCCACAGCGGGATAGTAAGGAACGAAGTTTAGATGGCACTCCCCCAAGTAACCCAGGACACCCCCTCGGCAGAGCTTGACCACATGGTCGAAAACGCGTCGCGGGCGGCGAATTTTCTGAAGGCGATTAGCCACGAAGGGCGTCTGATGATCCTGTGCCATCTGGCGTCGGGCGAGAAATCTGTCACCGAGCTTGAGACTCTGTTGTCCGCCCGCCAGGCCGCCGTGTCGCAGCAATTGTCGCGCTTGCGGTTGGAAGGGCTGGTGACGCCCCGCCGCGACGGCAAAGCGATCTATTACCGACTGGCCGATGACAAGCCCCGTCGGATGCTGGAAACCGTCTATGAGCTGTTCTGCAGCGAAAACACAGGGCACTAACAGTTTGCCCGGCAGGCCGCAGGCGTAGACGCAGCGCGACCCCCGGTAAACCGCAAAAGTGCTAGCCTCCTCAGTAAGATACTGCTACCGAAGGCCTGATCGAGCATGAAGGAGAAAAACATGATCCGCGCAATTCTGATTGGCCTGAGCCTATTTGCATTGACCGCCTGCGAAACCGCCAAAGGCGCGGGCAAAGACATCGAAAAAGCGGGCGATGCGATCCAAAACGCAGCCTCGGACGTGCAGGAAAACCTCTGATTTACGCCTTCATCTTGCGGATCGCAGGATGACGCACGCAATATGTTGTTGATGCGGTAGGCTGAACTGGCTATTATGCAAGGACAGGTGCATAGACGCGGCATTGCATCATCTGACGTTAACACGGGGCTCTTTTGCACATGCGAAAGAGCCCCGTTCCCATTCTGACGAGGGGTGGGTGGTAGCCTGCATGAAGCCAGCAAGGGAAAAGGCGTCAGGTGCGCAGACGCGGTCTTTGCATGCGCCCTTGCGGGCAACCCCTGACGCCTTACCCGGACGAAGTTTGTCCTAAGACCACTTCGATCCAGTTGCCCCGGCCCCCGAGGGAACCGCAGCCGCCGCCACAAACTCGAAAGTCGCCGCGACGCACAAAGCCCATTTGAGAAGATGATCCGTCGACCCAAGACACGAAGCCCCAACTCGATGCACCACCCACCGGTAAGCCCTTGCAAAAAAACGTCAATCCTAAGATCAACTTTCCCTGCGCAGACCCCCTTGGCCTTTGCATCCCGCCTTCTGATCCGAGGAACTCCAGCGGTGAAACCAATCTTGCATTGCACCCGTAATCGGGCAAGAAAATAGCACTGCAGCATGGAAATCAGACGGGGATAAGTTGTTGATATCTGCCGGGAGGGTACTGTGGATAACTCCGGATTTCTCGACAACCACGTAGGGTTAGAATTGCAAAACTCTTTTCGCAAAACTCTGACCGGAATATTGCGATTTGCTGCAGGTGCAAACGGCAACAGACGATAAACTGATCGCAAATTGCAGGAACTGACAACGCCGCACCGTCCGCCGAACCGAATCGTTCGGACCGAAACAGGGCTAAGTTCCCTATTACACACCTGCGCTGTCGAGCATATGCAAAAGACGGCATTTAGAGTGAGGCTTGCGCCCGGTATTGGTTCTTAACCGACGCTTAAAAAACGCCTGCCGTACTGAAGTCGGTCGCGGAGGCAAAACAGATATGTTCGCAAAAGATCGACTGGACAAATCCTCCCAACAGAACCTGCGGCATACTGCGGATAGGATGCCATTCTGTAATGGAGCTTGGACCGGACGGCGAATTTTTCACCGTGCGTGACTCCGCGCTGAAGGTTCGCGAGATCCGAGTAACCCGGGCCGAGGAACGCCGCGTGTAAACCCGGCATATCATGGATCATGTCGCGAGCGGCGAAATTACCGTCCGGTCCGCCTCCTCCCTATGGAGACGAGTTTTCCGATATTGAGAAGCGTTCCGACCCGGACGGTTTACCTACTATTCTGTCGCAGTCAAAATCAGGCGACAGTCCGTACCCCCTACAGTCCGGCCGGGCCGAAAACGCTTCAGTTCACCTGACGTTCCAGAACGGTGCTGTAGGTAGTTCCATTCCGCAGGCTACGGAAATCCGCGTAAATTCGCCCATCCTCGTAGCGCGCGTCAATCAAAGCGTTTACGCCAATCGCCGGCTCGGCCGAGCTTTCGACGATCCCGATCTTTCCAGAGCCATCCTGGCTGATGGAACCGGTGGCCTCGTACATCGTCCAGTCATCCATGGCATTGCGACGCCACATACTCGGCCCCCAGAAGACATTGTCGTTCTGAGCCTGAATTTCGAGCACCCATTCCGACTGGTTAAATCGTGGAGCATCGCCGGTAGCCGAATTCGACGGCGAAACTGTAGTCTGGCTGGCCGTCCAAATACCGCGCAGATCAGGCGTGGTTTCGGCACCAGCGGCAGTACCAAGGGCTAGGCTCGTGGCCAGAGCGGCTGCTCCGGCAGTCATAAATCTGGTCATGGTCTCTTTCTCCCTGAAATCGGTGCCATCTCTGGCTGTGTTCAACAGATTGGGAAGAGTGCGACGGATTACAACTTTCCTGAAGGAACCTTCATCAAGCGTTTATGCTCTGTTTGATCGCACAGGTCGCTTTCCACACTATACATCCGGCGCCTCACTCGGTAAGGAGTGCCCTTCGACGATCATCCGCGTAATAGACGCTCTGAGGGTGACCGCAGCATCCCAAAGAGCCGAGCCATGAATCAGACACTTCAAGACGCCCTTGATCGCAAAGGGTATGACACGCTGACCCCTGTCCAAACCGCCGTATCCGCGCCCGACTTAGAAGGTCGCGACATGTTGGTTTCGGCACAGACCGGATCGGGGAAAACCATTGGCTTCGGCCTTGCCATCGCCCCGACCATACTGGGCGACGTGGATGTATTCGATGGGGCTGGCGCGCCTTTGGCGCTGGTCATCGCGCCGACGCGTGAATTGGCGATGCAGGTCAAACGCGAATTGGCATGGCTTTATGCGGATGCAGGCGCGTTCATCGCGTCCTGTGTCGGCGGCATGGATATGCGAGACGAGCGGCGGGCGCTGGCCCGTGGCGCGCATATCGTGGTCGCAACGCCGGGCCGCCTGCGCGACCATATCATGCGCGAGTCGATTGACCTGACTGCTGTGCGCGCCGTGGTTCTGGATGAAGCCGATGAAATGCTCGACCTGGGCTTCCGCGAAGATCTTGAGTTCATTCTGGAACAGACACCGTCCGAGCGTCAGACACTGCTGTTTTCCGCGACGGTTCCCCGCGCCATCGCCTCCCTCGCCGCGCGGTATCAGCACGATGCCGAGCGGGTCAGCACCGTCAGCGAGCGCACACAACATGCCGATATCGAATACCGCGCGATGAACGTGGCCCCGCGCGATGGTGAGAATGCAATCATCAACGTGTTGCGGTTCTACGAGGCCCCCAACGCCATCATCTTCTGCAACACCCGCGCCATGGTCAGCCGCCTGACGGCGCGGTTGTCGAATCGTGGATTCTCGGTCGTGGCCCTGTCCGGCGAGCTGACGCAAAGCGAACGTTCGAACGCGCTACAAGCCATGCGCGACGGACGCGCCCGCGTCTGTGTGGCGACCGATGTGGCCGCGCGCGGCATCGACCTGCCGAACCTTGATCTGGTGATCCATGCGGAACTGCCGAACAGCCATGAAACGCTGCTGCACCGCTCGGGGCGAACCGGACGCGCCGGGCGGAAAGGCGTCAGCGCGCTGATCGTACCGCCTGCATCGTTCAAAAAGGCGCAACGCCTGCTGAAATTCGCTAAGCTGACCGCCGAGTGGGGGTCTGCGCCCTCGGCCGACGAGGTTCAGGCGCAGGATATGCAGCGGATTTTCAGCTCGGATGATTGGACCGTGGATGTGACCGAGGGGGAAAGTGCTCTGGTCGACGATCTGGTCTCGCGCTTTTCGCCGCAACAGCTGGCGGCGGCCTATCTGCGTCAATACGGGCGCAAGCACTCCGCCCCCGAAGAGCTGAGCGACACGCCGGATGCAGCGGCAAAACCGAACGTGCCCTTTGGCCCAAGCGTGTGGTTTTCGCTGTCGGAGGGACACAACGAAAACGCCTCGCCTCGCTATTTGCTGCCCATGTTGTGTAAGGCGGGCAAGATCACCAAAGACGATATCGGCGCGATCCGCATTGCTGACACAGAAAGCTATATCGAGATTCGCGAAAGCAGTGTCGAAGGTTTCCTGAAGGCCATCGGCCCCAAAATGACGGTCGAAGGCACCAAGACCATCGTGCAACTGGACGCGCCGCCCGCCCTTTCCGGTGGTGGCCGCAAAGGCCCCAAGCGCGACTTCAAAGGCAAGAAGCGCCCCGAACGTGCTGAACGCCAGGCCCGCGCGGCTGAGCCTCAACCCGCAAAACCACACCGGAAACCGGCCGAGAAACCCAAGCCCGAAACGCGCCCCAAACGGGAAGAGGTGCCCTCGGGCGATCAGCATAAGAAACCCGCGCGCCGTCCGAAAGGCCCGCCTCCGCCCAAAGGCAAGCCAAGCAGCAAGAAAAACCGCGCGCGGGCGGCTGCGATGAAGGGTGGCAACGCGATGCCCAAGCGGAAAAGGTAGACCGCCTTAGCGCACGTGGCTGGTTGTGCAAGCGAAGAAATTTATTTTCTTCGCCACACCATATATTGACAACATGCCACCACCAACCCCAATATGGTGTTGCTTCGGTTCTTTCGATTCCTGTTGAAAGCTAAGAGGGAAACCGGTGAAAAACCGGCGCTGCCCCCGCAACTGTAAGCGGAGAGTTCGACTGAATACGCCACTGAAAGCGTGCTTTTGGGAAGGCCAGTTCGAACGTCAATCCGCGAGCCAGGAGACCTGCCGTAAGCAAAGAAAGAGAACCGCGAACGGAGGGTTCGGGGGCGTGTTCAGGGGTCATTTTGCCCGCAGCGTCCTCGGCATTCATTAAAAGGACAGAGGACGACATGAGCATTACCGTATATTCCAAACCCGCATGCGTACAATGCACCGCCACCACCCGCGCGCTGGATGCAAAAGGCATCGCCTATGACGTCATCGACCTGACCCAGGACGACAGCGCAATGACCCATGTGACCGAGTTGGGCTATCGTCAGGCCCCTGTCGTTGTTGCGGGCAGTGATCACTGGTCGGGTTTCCGCCCGGACATGATCGCCCAACTGGCCTGATCCATGACCGCGCCGATCCCGGCGCTGGTCTATTTCTCATCGAAATCCGGAAACACCCACCGCTTCGTCTCGCGGCTGGGCCTGACCTCTTTCCGCATTCCGAATGGAATGGACCCGCTGCCTGACCCCGGACACTCCTACGTGCTGATCAGCCCCACCTATGCCGATGGCGAAGGGCGCGGGGCGGTTCCGAAACAGGTGATCCGGTTCCTGAACAACCCGGACAGACGTGCCGGGATCGTTGGGGTGATCGGCACAGGCAACCGCAATTTCGGTGCGACCTACGCTTTGGCCGGTCGCATCATCGCCCAGAAATGCAACGTACCGCTGCTCGACACATTCGAGCTGGCCGGAACAGAGACCGACATCGCCCGCGTCCGCGCCGGGCTGAAAAAACTAGGGAGACACCTATGCTCGACAGCAGCGTAAACGAGCAGGATTATCACGCGCTGAACGCGATGCTGAACCTCTATGATGGTGAGGGGAAGATTCGGTTCGATGCCGACCGTATGGCCGCGCGGCAGTATTTCCTGCAGCACGTGAACCAGAACACCGTGTTCTTCCACTCGCTGGACGAAAAGCTCGGGTATCTGGTTTCCGAGGGCTATTATGAAGAGGCCATTCTGGACCAGTATTCCAAAAACTTCATGCGGAAGATCTGGGATGCGGCCTATGCCAAGAAGTTCCGGTTCCCGACCTTTCTGGGCGCGTTCAAATATTACACCTCATATACGCTGAAAACCCGTGACGGGCAGCGGTTCCTGGAACGTTATGAGGACCGCGTCGTCATGACCGCGCTGGCGCTGGCGCGCGGGGATGAGGCGCTGGCCCTGTCCTTCATGGAGGAAATCCTCGACGGTCGCTTCCAGCCCGCCACGCCCACCTTCCTGAACGCGGGCAAATCCTCACGCGGGGAGTTGATCTCGTGCTTCCTGCTGCGGCTTGAGGACAACATGGAGAGCATCGGTCGCGGCATCAACTCGGCCCTGCAACTGTCCAAACGCGGCGGAGGTGTGGCGCTGCTGCTGACCAACATCCGCGAGCACGGCGCGCCGATCAAAGGCATTGAGAACCAATCGTCAGGCGTGATCCCGGTGATGAAACTGCTGGAGGACAGTTTCTCCTACGCCAATCAGCTTGGCGCGCGGCAAGGTGCGGGTGCGGTGTATCTGAACGCGCACCACCCGGACATCATGCGCTTCCTCGACACCAAGCGCGAAAACGCGGATGAGAAAATCCGTATCAAAACGCTGAGCCTTGGCGTGGTGATCCCTGACATCACTTTCGAGCTGGCGAAGAAAAACGCTGATATGTACCTGTTCTCGCCCCATGACGTGGAAAAGGTCTACGGCGTGCCGTTCTCGGAAATCTCGGTGACCGAGAAATATCACGAGATGGTCGATGACAAGCGCATCCGTAAATCCAAGGTCAACGCGCGCGAATTCTTCCAGACCATCGCCGAGATTCAGTTCGAATCCGGTTACCCCTACGTGATGTTCGAAGACACGGTGAACCGGATGAACCCCATTGCGGGCCGGATCAACATGTCGAACCTGTGCTCCGAGATTTTGCAGGTCAATGAAGCGTCCGAGTTCAACGATGACCTCAGCTATTCCCATCTGGGCACGGATATCTCCTGCAACCTCGGCTCGCTGAACATTGCCAAGACGATGGATGGCGGCGATCTGGGTCGTACTGTCGGCGCTGCGATCCGCGCGCTGACGGCGGTGTCTGAGATGTCGGCAATCGACTCGGTCCCATCGGTGCGTCGGGGCAATGATGAGAGCCACGCAATTGGTCTGGGGCAAATGAACCTGCACGGGTTCCTTGCCCGCGAACATATCCACTATGGCTCGCCCGAGGGGGTCGAGTTCACGTCCGTCTACTTCGCGGCCATAGCCTATCACGCGATCCGCACCTCCTGCGATCTGGCACAGGAGCGTAAGGCGTCGTTCAAGGGGTTCGAGGCCTCCGACTATGCCTCAGGCACCTTTTTCGACAAATACACCACCCGTGACTGGCTGCCCGAAAGCGAGCGGGTTAACGCTCTTTTCGATGGCATGACCCTGGCCACCCGCGACGACTGGGCGGCGCTGAAGGCCGATGTGATGAAACACGGCCTCTATAATCGCAACCTTCAGGCTGTCCCGCCAACAGGGTCGATCAGCTATATCAACAACTCGACCTCTTCGATCCACCCCATCGTCTCGAAGATCGAAATCCGTAAAGAGGGCAAGATCGGCCGCGTCTACTATCCGGCGGCCTTCATGAACAACGACAACCTCGAATACTACCGCGATGCCTATGAGATCGGCCCCGAGGCGCTGATCGACACCTATGCCGCGGCCACCGAGCATGTGGATCAGGGCCTGTCGCTGACCCTGTTCTTCCCGGCCGAGGCCACGACCCGCGACATCAACCGCGCGCAAATCTACGCGTGGAAGAAGGGCATCAAAACCATCTATTACATTCGTCTGCGCCAGGAGGCCCTTGAAGGGACCGAGGTGCAGGGCTGCGTATCTTGCTCGCTGTAAGGGGCCACTGACATGAAAGATATGATCCAAACCAAGATCCCCCGCGCCATCAACTGGAACCGGCTGGAGGATGACAAGGACCTTGAGGTCTGGAACCGACTGACGGTCAATTTCTGGCTACCAGAGAAGGTGCCGCTGTCCAACGACATCCAAAGCTGGGCGACGCTGACGGACCATGAAAAGCAGCTGACCATCCGCGTCTTTACCGGCCTGACCCTGCTGGACACGATCCAGAACACGGTCGGCGCCCCTGCCCTGATGCCAGATGCTGTGACTCCGCATGAAGAGGCCGTTCTAACCAACATCGCCTTCATGGAGGCGGTTCACGCGCGCAGCTATTCCTCGATCTTCTCGACACTTTGTTCGACCAAGGAGATCGATGAGGCGTTCCGCTGGTCCGAAGAGAATCCCCATCTGCAGGCCAAGGCCGAGGCGATTCTGAACACATACGCCCCGGGCAACGATCCGCTGAAACGCAAGATCGCGTCGGTGTTTCTGGAAAGCTTCCTGTTCTATTCAGGCTTCTACCTGCCAATGTACTGGTCCAGTCGCGCCAAGCTAACCAACACCGCCGACCTGATCCGCCTGATCATCCGGGATGAGGCCGTGCATGGCTATTACATCGGCTACAAGTTCCAGCGCGGCTACGAGAAGCTCTCTGAGGCGGAACAGCAGGAGTTGAAGGACTATGCCTTTGGCTTGATGTTCGAGCTTTACGGGATCGAGAACCAATACACCGAGGAACTCTATGACGAACTCAGCCTGACCGAGGATGTGAAGGTCTTCCTCCACTACAACGCCAACAAAGCGTTGCAGAACCTCGGGTTCGAGGCCCTGTTCCCACCAGAAGTGTCCGAAGTGAATCCGGCGATTCTGGCCGCCCTCAGCCCGGATAGCGAGAACCACGACTTCTTCTCGGGCTCCGGATCCTCCTACGTCATCGGCAAGGCGGTTGCGACCGAGGACGAAGACTGGGATTTCTGATGGCAAAGGACACTCTGACCATCGTTCGGGACTGGCACGAAGCCTTCGACGTGCCGGTCGTGGAGACGCCCGCAATCCCCGAGACGCGCGCGCAGATGCGGTTGGCGATCCTCGAAGAGGAAGTCGCGGAGCTACGCGCAGCCGTCGAGGAAGGCAATCTGGTCGAGGTGCTGGATGCCCTGTGTGACATCCAATACGTGCTGGACGGCACCTTTCTGGAATTCGGCCTCCATAGCCTCAAACAGGCGGCGATGGAGGAAGTCCACGCCTCGAACATGTCCAAGCTGGGCGCCGATGGGAAACCGGTTCTGCGCGAAGATGGCAAGGTGCTGAAAGGTCCGGCTTTCCGCCGGCCCGACCTCGCCCGCATCCTTGAGGATGGCTAACACCGCCTTGATTGGGACGAATAGCTATCGGTGCAAATGAACAGGGCGGGTAAATCCCCGCCCTTTTTCACGTCAACTGATCTTTGACCGGATCAGCTGCAGTTCAGCGGAACCGCAAAGCCCGAGCTGCGATCGGATGAGCCCTTGCTGTAGACATCTCCTGCAGGCAGGCAACCGGTAAAGCGTTCGGTCTCTCTACCAAACGCCGCCCCCACAGAGTTATCGACCCGAGTGCTGTTTGAGCGAGTCCGAACGACTCCGAACAGGGTACCGTTCACATTCACCGTGCTCAGATACAGGTTCTGACTGCTTCCTGATAGTTCCACTGCGTTTGCAGGCGACTGACCGCCATTGTCGATCGCCACACCGGCAATCCTATCGATCCCGACCTTGTCGGACAGGACCGAGACGGTGGGCAATTCCGCAAGCTCGGCCGGGACATTGGTCGCTGGCGGTAAGAAGGCAACGGCTCCCGGAACATCGGACACCGTGCGCGGTTCACCATCAATCCCGGTGAACCCGACACCTTGGCGATTGAAGGGGTCTTCACAAGCCGTGAGAGTCAAAACAGCGATTGTCGGTAGCAAGATTTTTTTCATGACGGTCAACATTTTGTGGCGATTTGCTAAACCGTAGCGGTAGCGAGATGTAAAAAGCAAGCCGCGGCAGGTGCGAAGGGGCCTGGCGCTGATGCGTCCCTGCAACGGACCTGTTCCCTTCGCATGGCCGCACCAGCGTACGCGTCCAAAAGAAAAAGGGCTCTGACAACTCAGAGCCCTTTTCAAAATGTCCAATTGGAACGGCAGATTACTTAATCTTGCCTTCCTTGTACTCGACATGTTTCCGAACGACCGGGTCGTATTTACGAATGGTCATTTTCTCGGTCATCGTACGCGCGTTTTTCTTGGTCACGTAGAAGTGGCCCGTGCCCGCGGTCGAGTTCAGGCGGATCTTGATTGTCGTCGGCTTCGCCATGGTTATCTCCTGCGTCCGAAAAGGCAGGGCCTTCCGGTTGAATTCCTATGAGCGTGCGCTTTTACCCCGTCGCGCGCCCGAGTCAACCGGATTCCGCAAGTGAGGCGCACAAAAGCTGAGTTGCACGCTCGCACCGGATTTGGTGCAATCACGCTTTCGTGATATGGTCGCGCAATTCGAACGACCCAGAAGCCGGCGCCAAGCCCGGCCTTCGAGGCATACATATCAGGCTCGACCCTAATACGGCAGATTACGTTTAAGCGTGTTTGGGGGTTAAACATGACAGAATGGAAACTGCAGGCCGAAGAGCTGGCCAATTGTAACTGCAACTTCGGCTGCCCTTGCCAGTTCAGTGTTCTACCCACCCATGGCAATTGCGAAGCTGTCGTGGTCTTCGATATTGAATCCGGCCACTACGGCGACACAGACCTTGCCGGTGTGCGGGCAGCAGGGGTGTATCACTGGCCCGGCCCGATACATGAAGGCAATGGTCAGATGCAGTTGATCATCGACGAAAGCGCATCTGCCGATCAGCGCGCCGCGTTGCAGGCCATCATGACTGGCGAAGACACCGATGAAATGGCGACTATGTGGTACGTCTTCAGCGCAATGGCGCCCAAGAAACACGAAACTCTGTACGTTCCGATCGAACTGGACTGGAGCCGCGAAGACCGGACCGGCTATGCGAAAGTGACCGGTGTGTTCGATGTGAAAGTCAGACCGATCCCCAATATCGTAACAGGCGATCCGCATCGTGCGGCGTTCCATCTGCCCAACGGGTTCGAATATCGCACCGCCGAGGCGGCCTCGGGCTCGGCCCAGACCACGGGCGCGGCGATCAGCCTGGCCTTTGATGCAACGCACGCGCATCTGGCGCATCTCAACATCTCAGGACACGGGGTTCTGGGCGCTTAGGCAGGATGTCCAATGACTGAATCCCCACCACCGAGCCATTTGGTCGATCGGGTGCTTCGGCATGACCGTGGCGTTGTTCTGGTCTGTGTCGCGCTGATCATTTTGGCGGCATCGTGGTACACGATTGCCGGGGTTGGCATGAACATGACCGCTGTAGACATGACGCGGATGGCCCGCCCAATTGGCAACCCAATGCAGATGGCGACCGATGTGCATTGGACGGCGGCTTATGCCGTGCTGATCTTCCTAATGTGGTGGGTGATGATGATCGCGATGATGACACCCAGCGCCGCCCCTACTGTTCTGCTGTTCATGGCGTTGAAACGGGTAGGGCCGGATAAGGCCAATACGGCGCGGCTAAGCCTGTTTTTTCTGGCCGGTTATCTGGTGGCCTGGGCCTTGTTCAGCGTGCTGGCAACCGGCGCACAACGGCTGTTGGAAGTTGTTGGACTGTCCGATGGCCCGATGATGACCATCCGCTCCCGGACGGCGGCCGGGTGCGTTATGATCGCAGCGGGGCTGTACCAACTGTCTAGCCTCAAAACCGCCTGTCTACGCCATTGCCGCAGCCCGGCGCGTTTTCTGGCCGACCATAACAGACCCTACGCCTATGGCGCATTCCGCACCGGCGCGCTGCACGGAGCCTATTGTCTGGGCTGCTGCTGGGCCCTGATGCTGCTGCTGTTCGTGGGCGGAGTGATGAACCTCTATTGGATCGTCGGCGTCGCCATTTACGTCGCGTTGGAGAAACTGATGCCGCGCGCCATGTGGCTGGTGCCTGCAACCGGTGCGGCGCTGATCATTCTTGGCGTCTGGCTGGTGGCCGTGCCTTAGCGCACGCCTCGGATCGGATTTCAGGCCAAAGGACCGGCCCAATCAAAGGTCCCTCAACTTCAGTCAGGAGGAATCCATGCCTATTTTTATCACCTATGCATCCTATTCCCAAAAAGGCGCTAAGGGGATGGTCGGCAAACCATCCGATCGGACGGACGCCGTAAAAGCGCTATTGAAGAAGGTCGGTGCCAAGCTTTTGGCCTTCTACATTACGACGGGGGATAACGACGTGGTTGTCATCAGCGAAGCACCAGACGAGACGGACGCAGTTGCGGTGGGCATGGCGGTCGCCGCCTCGGGCGCTGTATCCAATATAGAAACCGTAAGGGCTTGGAAAGCCAAAGACTTCGTGGCGGTTCAGAAAAAGGCTGCGAAACTGGTCGGAGCCTATACGCCACCCGGAAACTGACAATAGGATACGCGCGGAGGGCCTGTAAGCCGGATCTTGTTCCGGGGTTGCCCCCTTCGATGACCATTCCTCTAGGCCGCGCATTGCTGCGCGGCTCAAGCTGCCAACCCGGTCCCTCTCGGCCAAGACGCGCTTAGCGGTGGTATCGGCAGACGCCGACCATCCCGCGCGGGGACCCTATTTGGCATTGCTCCCGGTGGGGCTTGCCGTGCCGCCGCTGTTGCCAGCGGCGCGGTGGGCTCTTACCCCACCGTTTCACCCTTACCTCTGACCGAAGTCGCAGGCGGTCTGATTTCTGTGGCGCTTTCCGTCGGGTTACCCCGCCCGGGCGTTACCCGGCACCGTTGTCTTGTGGAGTCCGGACTTTCCTCTCGGGTCTTGCGACCCCAGCGGCCATCCGGCCCTCCGCGCAGAGGGGTGGGTATGCTGTGTTCCCGGTCGCGTCAAGGGTGGATGGGACGGAGGGAGGGGCCAGTCCCTTCTTGGCCTTTGGCTAATTCATCTCAGGGATATTTTTGGCCAGATGAAGAGCGGATCAGGTCGCGCTTGGGGCCAAGCTGAGCGCCTTGATATCGGCTAGGGAGAGCGGACCGGTGCCCCAAGGGCGGTATCGCAAACGTATAGCAGCCAGAAGCGTCTCGTTCGGGACATCGGCGGTGAAACCTGCGGCGCGAGCCAGTTCGCGAAAGTTGTCGCACGAGATGCCTGCCGGGGTAGTTTGGGTTGCACCTGCGGCGGCCAGCCCTTGTCGTTCGAGTCGCTGCCAGTCGAACTTTGCTCCGGGATCGCTTTTTCGGCCAGGGGCCATGTCAGAATGGCCGATCACGCCATTGGGCGGAATCGCCCAGCGCGACATGATCTGAGGCAGGAGGGTTTCCAGTGTTGCCAATTGCAAATTCGAGAAAGGGTGTGCTCCGGTGTTATCCAGTTCGATCCCGATGGAGCGCGAGTTGATGTCGGTCTGACCGTGCCACTCGCCCGCACCGGCGTGCCATGCACGGTCCTCTTCGCGCACCATCTGCCAGAGCATACCGTCAGAACCAATCAGGTAATGCGCCGATACCTCGGCTTGTGGGTCACAGAGGCGCTCCAGCGCAGCCTGCGCGCTATCCATCGCGGTGTAGTGCAGGACAATCAGCGCCGGTGTCAGGCCGTCGCGGCGGGGGCCGAAATTCGGCGAAGGGTGCCAGATCGGCGCAGGCTTAGTTGTTGATGGCACTGCGGAACGGGCTCGGATCCCAGCTGCAGGCATAGCCGTCGCCATCCGGGTCCAGTCCTTTGCGGTCGCGCTGCGGCCCTCCGTTCGACAGGAAAGCGATCTGGGCCTGATCTGGAGAGGGGAATTGTGCGCAATTACGCTGTGCTTTGGCCTGCAGGTTGAACCCCGCGCGACTGTAAAGCTGGGTGCCCACCGGGTTGGATGTGCTGAGTGCGTATTGCACGATGTTGGGCTGCCCGTCGCTGCCACGTTCAGGCACGGCCGTAGGGGCAACCACTTCGTAGGTCTGGCGGTTCTGTTCAATACGGGCGGCGTCAGATTCGATGCTGCGGCGCTCGGACACGGCTCCGAAATCCTGTTCGTCGGAGATACCGGCATTGTTGGGCACGGGATCGACCGTTGGCTGCGCCGATGTGCTGGCCAAAGCCGCCGCCGTCTGATTGGCAATATCGGCATTGGCACCGGTCGCAACGGCTGCGTTCGACGCCAAACCCGGGGCGCCCAGTGCCTGTTCCGAAACATCCACCGGGGCAAGCAGCGGGTTTACGACACTCCCCTGCCCGGACAGTTGCGCCTCACGCTGGGCCTGATACTCGGGCGTGTTGAAATCGGTTCCGCCAATCGGTGTGACCGTATCACAGGCGGCGATCAGCGAGATCGCCGCAATGAGTGGCAAAGAGCGCATGCTGCGCCTCCGTGTCTGATGTCTTTCAGGCCCGAGGCTTACCACCATTTCGACGGTTTTGCCACAAAACCAGCGGCGTTTTCCAACGCATAGGCGGTATTGAGCAGATCGCCTTCTTCCCAGGGCCGACCGATCAGTTGCAGACCCAGTGGCAGCCCTTGTTTATCGAGACCTGCAGGCACTGAAATCCCCGGCAGACCGGCGAGGTTCACAGTCACGGTGAAGACGTCGTTCAAGTACATTTGAACGGGATCGGCCTCGGTCATCTCGCCCAGACCAAAGGATGCGGACGGGGTGGCCGGGGTCAGAATCGCGTCGACACCGGCAGCGAAGACATCCTCGAAGTCTTTCTTGATGAGGGTGCGAACCTTGCGGGCGCGGTTGTAGTAGGCGTCGTAGAAGCCCGCCGACAGCACGTAGGTGCCGACCATCACACGGCGCTGCACCTCGTGGCCAAAGCCTTCGGCGCGGGTTTTCTCGTACATTTCGGTGATGCCGTCACCCTGTGACAGCTGCGCGCGGCGGCCATAACGTACGCCATCATAGCGGGCGAGGTTCGAGGACGCCTCGGCAGGCGCAATCACATAGTAGGCAGGCAGCGCGTATTTGGTGTGCGGCAGCGAGATATCGACGATCTCGGCGCCAGCGTCTTTCAGCATCGCGGCGCCATCGGACCAGAGCTTTTCGATCTCGGCAGGCATACCGTCCATGCGGTATTCTTTCGGGATACCGATCTTTTTGCCTTTGATGTCGCCGGTCAGCATCGCCTCAAAATTCGGGACGGCCAGTTCGGCGCTGGTGGAATCCTTGGCGTCATGGCCACACATGGTTTCCAGCATGATCGCCGCGTCGCGTACGTTTTTGGTCATCGGACCGGCCTGATCCAGCGAGGAGGCAAACGCGACGATGCCCCAGCGCGAGCAACGGCCATAAGTCGGCTTGATACCGGTGATACCAACAAAAGCTGCAGGCTGACGGATCGAACCGCCGGTATCGGTGCCGGTCGCGGCCAGACACAAGTCAGCGGCCACAGCAGACGCCGAACCACCCGACGAACCGCCCGGTGTCAGCTGCGCGTCGTCATTGCCGCGCCGCCACGGGCTGACCGCATTGCCGTAGACGGAGGTTTCGTTGGACGAGCCCATGGCGAATTCGTCCATGTTCAGCTTGCCCAGCATGACCGCTCCGGCATCGGCCAGTTGCTGAGACACGGTGGATTCGTATTCGGGCTTGAAGCCTTCCAGAATTTTGGATGCCGCCTGCGAGGGCACGCCCTTGGTGCAGAACAGATCCTTGATGCCGATCGGCAGACCACACATCGACGGCGCGTCGCCGCCCTTGATCCGCTCATCCGCAGCCTTGGCGCGCTCCAGCGCGATCTCGGGCGTTTTGTGGACAAAAGCGTTCAGCGCGTCGGCGGCATCAATGGCCTTCAGGCAGGATTCGGTCAGTTCAACCGAGGTCACGTCACCCTTGCGCAGCGCATCGCGGGCCTCGGCCAGGCCCAGTTTGTTCAGATCGCTCATGTCTTACTCCACCACTTTGGGGACTGCGAAAAAGCCTTCGCGGGCGTCGGGGGCGTTGGCCAGAACCTTGTCCTGCTGGTTTCCGTCGGTGACGACATCCTCACGACGTTTCAGGCGCATCGGCTCGACCGAGACCATCGGCTCGACGCCTTCGACATCCACTTCGTTCAGTTGCTCGATGAACCCAAGGATGGTGTTGAACTCGGACGCCAGCGCGGGCAGCGCGTCATCCTCGACCTTGATCCGGGCCAGTTTGGCCACCTTGGCGGCGGTGCTTTGGTCAATCGACATCGGAAAACCTCATATGCGTTAGGGGGCATTTACCCGTCCGGGGTCCGGGTCGCAAGAGCGCGATAAGGTCTGCCCTGGCATCATCTGACATGGCCTCTTTTCCATTTTGCATACCTCCCATGCAAAAAAGTAAACCGTTTAGTTCATTTTTACCCTTGAAAAACTGAACTGAACTGTTCATTTCTATTCCACGGCACAGCCAAAACCCGGAGTAAAGACATGAAACCCTTCCTGATTGCATTTGTATTGGCCACCACTGTTTTAGCGTCGCAGGCACAGGCTTTTGGCCCGACAATGAATACCCTGACACCTGATCTGACCTTCCCCACACCTGCCCCCGAGGTTGTCAGCCAGGATCAGGTCAAGACGAACAAGTGATAGACCCCCTGCCCCGGGTCGGGCGATTAATGCCCGGCCCGGTTGGCTACAATTGACTACTGCTCTTTTCGGCGCGACCCGCTACGGTAGGCCGAGTGATGCGCCGAACCGTAAGGTTGGTTCGGCAAGAACCAACGGAGCAGAAGATGAGCGCGCGCAAGCAAGCCGTTCTGGACGCGATTGATGCGGCCAACAGGCAAGACCCCAACATCGAAGACGGCCAACCGGTCGAGCTGATCTATGGCCAGCGCATGAGCGCCGAGATGGACAGGCTGTTCCCTGACGCCTCGGACATGTTGCAGATTGCCGCCCGTGGGCAGCATGTTGAACGCTGGAAGCTGGCGCGCAGTGAATATCCCGAAGGTCGTGCCGGATATCTGGCCTGGCGCAAGGCGCAGGGTGTCCATCACGCTGAGGTTGTCATGGGCCTGATGCAGCAGGCCGGATACGACGCGGATGACATCGACGCGACCGGTCGCATGCTACGCAAGCTAGGCATCAAGCGCGATGATGAGGTTCAGGCGCTTGAGGATGTCATCTGCTTTGTGTTCCTGAAATGGTATTTCGCGCCTTTCGCCGCAAAACACTCGGCCGAGAAGATTCAGAGCATTGTCGAAAAGACAGCCCGGAAGATGTCAGCCGAAGGCCGCGCGCGGGTTTTGAAGGAGTTCGATCTGCCCGACAACCTGGCTGCTGCGTTTCAGGACTGAGATGCGCGGATCATGTGCCTGCGATAGACCTCGATCATCCAGCCCAGCATGGTTGCGTTCAGGATGTGCCACATGAAATGCGTGCCCAGCGGGAGCTGCATACATAGTGGTTCATCCAACGCGCGGAAGGTGATCGAGGCGATCAGGATAAACGCACCAATCGCTAACCCTCGGGCCGTTTCCAGCGTGCGATTGCGCAGCAGAAACGCATAGATCAGAATCAGCAGCGGCACCGGAGCGTATGCGGCGGAGCCCCCTAACCCCGGAACCAGTTGAAACAGCGGCAGGGTCGCGGCGGCATAGGGAATGAAAAGCGCGGTCATCATCGCGGCGGGCAGAGGACGCATCCGCCAGACGTCCCGATTGATCGCAAAGATATAGATCAGAATATACAGAAGGATCGGCGCGACATCGGCCAACGCTGCCCAGACCTGCGCGTGGGTGTGAAACAGATAGCTGCCGATCCCGATCGCGGCGAGAATCACAACCAGCAGCATCGCCAGAGGCATCCCCTGCCCGCGCACCCTGCGCCACATGATGAAAGCCGCGATCAGAAACGCAGCGTTGGTCACCGCGTTGATCGGCTCGGCCCAATAGGCGGGGGTAAGGCGTTCGCAATACCCATCAATTTCCTGAAACCAATCCATGAACTTTTACATAACGGATGCTAGTGTGATGCCAATAGGCATCGCAGGAGGATTTCTCATGAACATCATTTGGTTGGGCCACGGAAGCTTTCGCATTGAAACCGAAGGTCAGGTGCTGCTGGTCGACCCTTGGCTGACCGGCAACCCGTCACTGCCCGAGGATCAGCATGATGCAGCCGTCGAAGGTGCCACGCATATCCTTCTGACCCACACGCATTTCGACCATGTCGTCGACATCCTGCCTTTGGCCAAACACCTGAAGGTGCCGGTGGTCGGTCAGTACGACCTCATGGGTTATTGGGCCGAGGCCGAAGGGATCGAGACCATCGGCTTCAACAAAGGCGGAACTGTCAATCTGAACGGCATCAAAGTCACGATGGTACCTGCCTCGCACAGCTCGACCTTTTCGACGCCGGACGGGCTGCGCACCGGTGGCAGTGAGGTCGGATTCATGATCGCAGCCGAGGGGCGCATGCTCTATGTCTCGGGCGACACCGATGTCATGGCGGATATGGATTGGATGGGGGACTACTACAAACCCGACATCGGCATTTTGTCGGCGGGCGGACATTTCACCATGGATATGAAAGCCACCGCCTATGCCGCCAAACGGTATTTCAATTTCAAAACGGTGATTCCCTGCCACTACAAAACCTTCCCCATACTTGAGCAATCCGCGCAGACACTGATCGACGGTCTGCCAGGTGTGGACGTGATCGAACCTGAAGTCATGAAAGCGATCTCTCTCTGATGCCTGCGTCAGATTTCAGCGCGCAGGAATACGCGGACCGTCTGAGCAAGACCCGCGCGGCGATGAACGCGCGCGGGATTGAGACTCTGCTGGTCACCGACCCATCCAACATGGCCTGGCTTACCGGGTATGACGGCTGGAGCTTCTACGTCCCGCAGATGGTGATCTTGCCTGCACAAGGGGCGCCTCTGTGGTGGGGGCGCACGCAGGACAAGGCCGGTGCCGCGCAGACCACGTGGCTGGACGCGGCGGATTTGCTGGATTGGCCGGAAGAACACGTTCAGCATCCCGACCACCATCCGGTTGACGCTCTGGTTCTTGCGCTGCGCGACCGGGACTGGACCCGAGGGCTGGGCGTCGAGATGGACAATTACTACTACTCCGCCGCCAGCCACCGCATTCTTGAGCGCGCCTTCGGTGAAATGATTGATGCCACGGGTCTGGTGAACTGGCAGCGTGCGGTCAAAAGCGACGCAGAGATCGACATGATGCGCAAGGCGGGCCAGTTGACAGCGCATATGCATGGGTTGCTGCGCGAGGCGTTTCGCGAAGGCCTGCCCAAGAACCAACTGGTCGCCCAAGTGCAGGCAGCAGGCATTGCGGGCCTGCCCGGTTTGGCGGGCGACTACCCGGCGATTGTGCCGATTGCACCCTCAGGGCGTGAAGCCTCGGCTTCGCATATCACCTGGAATGACCGGCCTTTGGCGCGCGGAGAGGCCACCTATTTCGAGATCTCCGGCTGCTATCGACGGTATCACTGCCCGGCCAGTCGCAGCCTGTTTCTGGGTGATCCACCGGATGACATCCGCCGGGCCGAAGCGGCGGTTCTGACGGCGATTGAGGCCACTCTGGCAGCCGCTCGTCCCGGCACCAAATGCGAGGAAATCGCCACCTGCGTCTATGACAGTTTCGCCCGCGCCGGATATGAAAAAGCCAACCGCACCGGCTATCCCATCGGCCTCAGCTACCCGCCCGACTGGGGAGAACGCACGATGAGTCTACGCCCCGGCGACACCACGGTACTGCAGGAAAACATGACGTTTCACTTGATGCCGGGACTGTGGACTCCGGACTGGGGGCTGGCGATAACCGAAAGCTTTGTGGTGACGCCGGAGGGCGGCCAACCTCTGGCCGATATCCCGCGTGAGATGGTGGTTAAACCCTAGTCACGTTGGCTCGCGAAAAAGCACCTGAGCAGGTCGGCCGCCTCCTCGGCGGCGATGCCATCGTAGACCTCCGGCTTGTGATGGGCCTGCGGGTGCGCAAAAACCCGTGCGCCATGGGCGACACCGCCTGATTTCGGGTCGGATGCCCCATAGTAGATGCGACGGATGCGTGCTGCGGCCAAAGCCGCCGCGCACATCGCGCAAGGCTCCAACGTCACATAGAGGTCATGACCGGGCAGCCTTTCTGAGCCTGCCTCGGCACAGGCGGCGCGCAGCGCCAGTATCTCGGCATGAGCGGTCGGATCGTTCAGCTCACGCGTCCGATTCCCGGCGGAGGATACGACCCGACCATCAGGCGCGACGATCACCGCTCCGACGGGAACCTCCCCCCGTTCAGCGGCCGCGCGGGCCTCGGCCAGTGCTTTGTCCATATGTGATTTGAACACCATGCCCCTGACTGCCTCAGAAACCTGCCTTTCGCAAGCGGGCGGGATGGGGTATGGCGCTGCCATGAGCAACACCCCTCCTCCCGGCGACCGGATCGCCAAAGTCCTGGCCCGTGCTGGCGTTGCCTCGCGGCGCGAGGCTGAACGCATGATCGAAGCTGGCCGCGTTAGTGTGAACGGCAAGGCTATCAAAAGCCCTGCCCTGAACGTGACCGGCAAAGACAAGATCACCGTCGACGGCAAACCGGTGTCGGAACCCGAACCTTCGCGGCTGTGGCTGTATCACAAGCCGACCGGGCTGGTGACCACGACCAAGGACGAAAAAGGCCGCGCGACGATCTTTGACGAACTGCCCGAAGACATGCCTCGGGTGATGTCTGTTGGCCGGTTGGACCTGAATTCCGAAGGGCTGCTGCTGCTGACCAATGATGGCGGCATCAAACGCAAGCTGGAGCTTCCCTCAACCGGTTGGCTGCGCAAATATCGCGTTCGGGTGAATGGACGACCCAAGGACGAAGATTTTGCGCCCCTGCGCAAAGGTCTTGTGATCGAGGGCGAGAGGTTTCAGCCCATGACCGTCTCGCTGGATCGTCAGCAGGGCGCGAATGCCTGGCTGACCATCGGACTGCGCGAAGGCAAAAACCGAGAGATCCGCCGCGCGATGGAAGATATCGGCTTTACCGTGAACCGCTTGCTACGCGTGTCTTACGGGCCGTTCCAACTGGGCGACCTGAAACCGGGTGAGGTTGAAGAGGTCCGCCGCCGCGTAATGCGCGATCAGCTGGGTCTGGATGGGGGTGAAAAACCCGAAGGAACGGCGAAACGCGCGACCCGACCGCAGCGCAAACGCCCTCCGATCGGCAAGAAACCCCGCAAGTGATGCGGGTTTGGCAACCTTCCCCCTAGCGCCAAGCCCTCGTATCCCCTAAATTTTCTGTGAGTGCTGCTATTTGGGGGGCTGAATGTCCGGGAGCGGAGTGCAAAAACTGGCCTATGCGGCCCTTCTGGTGCTGCTATTTGGCGTCTGCACCGGCCTGCTTGGGGGTCTGTAGCCATGGCCAAACGGTTCGGTGGCAAATACAGCCCTCAGGGTGAGGACTCGCCAGACAGCCCGCTGCCGCGCGGCCAGTTTGACAATGCCCGAGTCGAACCTGCAGGCGCGCGGGCAAACATCCTTTTCATCCCCGCGATCCCTCTGGTCTTTTTATCGCTGAATGATGGCGCGATTGGCATGACCATGGGCCTTGTTGCCGCCGGCCTGCTGACAGCCGCCGCGTTTTTGCTACGCGAAGGATTGCGGGCCGAGGCTGCCTATAACGCCCGCAAAACCGCGCGTCGCCCAGCCTTCCCTCGTAAGATCTTCGCAAGCGTTCTGACCGGGCTTGGGGCAGCGCTCGCGTCCTACCGGACCGAGTTTCTGGACGCTGAGACCGCGGCGCAAGCAAGCCTTGTAGCCCCGATCCTGTTCGGCGCCGCCGCCGCGACCCTGCATTCCGTGTCCTTCGGCTTGGATCCCATGAAAAACAAGGGCATGGAGGGCATCGACACGTTCCAGCAAGACCGTGTTGCGCGCGTCGTCGATGATGCCGAAAAGCATCTGGCCGAGATGACGGATGCGATCAAACGGGCCGGAGATCGACGGATCGAGGCACGTGTTGAACGATTTCAGGACACTGCCCGCGATCTGTTCCGTACGGTCGAAGAAGATCCACGTGATTTGGCGGGCGCACGGAAGTATCTGACCGTCTATCTGCAGGGCGCACGTGATGCGACGGTCAAGTTCGCGGATGTCTACGCCCGCACCCGCGATGGGCAGGCCTTGGCAGACTACTCCGCCCTATTGGATGATCTGGAACAAAATTTCGCCGCGCGTACGCGCAAAATGCTATTGGATGACCGTAGTGATTTAACGGTCGAAATCGACGTGCTGCGTGAAAGACTGCAGCGCGAAGGCGTCCGGCTGGACTGACCGGCCCTTCTTATTTGAGCGAGGAACTCCCCTATGTCCGACGAGATCAAGAACAAAGCGGTTGAGGCCGAAACACTGGTACAAGAGGTCACCGCGGTGGCCCTGCCCGAACCGCAGGCCGAGGTCGTCTCGCTTGAAGAGGCCGACGAACCCGTTAGCGCCGAGATCCGCAAGCGGATGGATGAGATCGACATGGGCAACACCAATTCGATCGTCGCCTTCGGCTCTTCCGCGCAGGCCGAATTGCAAGAGATCAGCCAAGCCATGCTTGCAGATGTGCGCAATAAGGATGTTGGCCCTGCAGGCGACAGCCTGCGCAACATCGTCACCACGATCCGGGGGTTCTCGGTCAGTGAGCTGGACGTGCGGCGCGAACGCAGCTGGTGGGAGAAACTGCTGGGCCGCGCGGCCCCATTCGCCAAATTTACAGCCCAATACGAAGAAGTTCAGGGCCAGATCGACCGCATCACCAACGATTTGCTGTCTCATGAACATACGCTGCTGAAAGATATCAAATCGCTGGACCTGCTCTATGAAAAAACGCTGGGGTTCTATGATGAATTGGCGCTTTACATCGCTGCGGGCGAGGAAAAGCTGACCGAGCTGGATAGCCACGACATCCCCGAGAAAGAGGCCGAGGTTCAGGCAGCGCCTGAAGACCAGCAGGTCATGAAAGCGCAGGAGCTTCGCGATATGCGCGCCGCACGCGACGATCTGGAACGCCGGGTGCATGACCTGAAACTGACGCGGCAGGTGACGATGCAATCGCTGCCCTCAATCCGGTTGGTTCAGGAAAACGACAAATCTCTGGTGACGAAGATCAACTCAACCTTGGTTAACACGGTACCGCTGTGGGAAACCCAGCTGGCACAAGCCGTCACGATCCAGCGCAGCGCCGAAGCCGCCGCCGCCGTGCGCGACGCCAATGATCTGACCAACGAGTTGCTGACCTCGAACGCGGCCAACCTGCGCGAGTCGAATAAGATGATCCGCGAAGAGATGGAGCGTGGCGTGTTCGACATCGAAGCCGTCAAACAGGCCAACGCTGATCTGATCGGCACGATCAATGAAAGCCTGGCGATCGCGGACGAAGGCAAAGCTAAACGCGCAGCCGCCGAGCAAGAGCTTCAGAAGATGGAGGCCGAATTGCGCGACACGCTGGCCGCCGCCAAGGCACGGCGTGACGGGACCGGCGACAATGCCGGAACGGCTGTTCCGGGATAAGGTGGGCTGGGCGTGCGGCCACTAACCTGTCTCAAAACGGGCGTTGGTGTTCTGAGCCTGCTGGCGCTTGCGGGGTGCGAAGAGGCGCTGACCTCTTCGGTCGTTCCTCAGGTGCGGCCTTCAGCTCCGCCGACTGCGGCGAACGCCTATGTGCCGCCATCCGCGGCCAGTCAGGACCTCGCGCGGTTCTATCAGCGGATCGAGCGGGACCTGCTGACTCGCGGCCTACTGCGTACCGATGGCGGCGGACCAGACACCCCTTATGACGCCGACGACCTGAGCCGGAACTTTGAGGCCATCGCTTTTTACAGCGAATATCCTGATCACACCGTCTCGCTCGGGTCGCGGCAAACGGATGGGCAACTCAGCCGCTGGTCAGGACCTGTTCGTATCCAGACCGAGTTCGGACCCTCGGTCCTGCCCGCGACCCGCACCAGTGACGCGGATCAGGTTCAATCTTATGCTGCGCGGCTGGCCAAACTGACTGGCCACCCGATCTCGACCGTCAGTCGCAAAGCCAATTTCCACGTGTTTTTCGCCGGCAAGGATGACAGCGCCTATGTTGTCACGCGCCTCAAGGAACTGGTGCCCAACATCAGTCAAGCCTCTCTTGATTTAGTCGCCAACCCGCGCGCGAGTTTCGACTGTTTTGTGTTTGCTTCGGCAACCCGCAACGATCCGAACAAATACGTGCGCGCGGTGACACTGATCCGCTCGGAACTGCCCGATCTGGTGCGGCGCAGCTGCATTCACGAAGAGATTGCACAAGGGTTGGGCCTGTCCAATGACAGCCCCGCCGCGCGGCCTTCGATATTCAACGATGATGACGAGTTTGCTTTGCTGACAAGTCATGATGAAAAACTACTAACAATGCTCTATGATCCGCGTCTTTCGCTCGGAGTGACGGTCGATCAGGCCCGCCCCGTGGTGCGGATCATTGCACGCGAATTGATGGGGCAGCCGCTTTGACCCCAAGGACAGGAGAACCCAAATGGGAATTTTCGATTTTCTGACCGGAGAGTTTATCGACGTCATTCATTGGGTCGATGACACCCGAGACACCATGGTCTGGCGGTTCGAACGCGAAGGGCACGAGATCAAGTATGGTGCAAAGCTGACCGTTCGCGAAGGTCAGGCGGCGGTGTTTGTGCATGAAGGACAGCTGGCGGATGTGTTCACGCCGGGTCTTTATATGCTTGAGACCAATAACATGCCGATCCTGACAACCCTGCAGCATTGGGATCACGGCTTTCAATCTCCGTTCAAGTCTGAGATCTATTTCGTTAACACGACGCGGTTCAATGATCTGAAATGGGGCACCAAGAACCCGATCATGCTGCGCGACCCGGAATTCGGACCGACCCGCATTCGGGCCTATGGCACCTATACGGTACGGGTGAAAGACCCGGCAAAATTTCTGGTCGAGATCGTCGGAACCGATGGTGAGTTTACAATGGACGAGATCAGCTTTCAGGTCCGCAACATCATCGTGCAAGAGTTCAGCCGCGTGATCGCCGGATCCGGTATTCCGGTTCTCGACATGGCGGCGAATACGGCCGATCTGGGCAAACTGATCGCAGCCGAAGTCTCGCCCGTGTTGGAAGGCTATGGGCTGGAGATGCCTGAGTTCTACATCGAAAACATCTCGCTTCCGCCTGCGGTAGAGGCCGCGTTGGACAAGCGCACCTCTATGGGACTGGCGGGTGATCTGGGCAAGTTCACCCAGTATTCCGCCGCCGAGGCGATGACGGCAGCAGCCAACAACCCCGGTCAGGGCGGCGGCATGGGTGCCGGTCTTGGCATGGGAATGGGCATGGCGATGGCCAATCAGATGGCGAACATGACAGCGGGCCAACCGAGCGGCCCGTGGGGATCGCCCGCCCCCGCTGCCCCGCAAACATCCGCGCATGCGGCCCCGCCGCCTCCTCCGCCCGTTGAGCATGTATGGCATATCGCGGTGGACGGACAGACCAGCGGGCCGTTCTCGAAGGCCAAGATGGGGCGTATGGCTTCGGACGGGGAACTGACACGTGAGACACATGTTTGGACTGCAGGTCAGGACGGCTGGAAAAAAGCGGGTGAGGTGCAGGAATTGGCGCAGCTATTCACGATCCTGCCTCCGCCCCCGCCGGGTGCCTAAGCGGTAGCAGGCGGACGGATGACTGAAGAACACCGCTTTCCCTGCGACCAATGTGGTGCGGACTACCGGTTCAATCCCGGCGATGGCACATTGACCTGTGACCATTGCGGCCACTCCGAACCCATTGGCTCAGGCCCATGGGGCGGCGCAAGCCTGCGCGAGCTGGATTTTGACGCCGCCATCGCCGACCGTCTGCCCGACAGCGAGATTGAGGAAACACGGGTTCTGTCCTGTCCGAACTGTGCCGCTCAGGTCGAGTTCGACCCGAATACCCACGCAGCGGAATGTCCGTTCTGTGCCACTCCTGTGGTGACGGATACAGGCGTCAACAGGCATATCAAACCCAAAGGCGTCCTGCCTTTTGCGCTGGATGAACGGTCCGCCCATAAGGCGATGGGGGATTGGCTGGGTCGGCTTTGGTTCGCGCCGAACGGGCTGAAGGACTATGCTCGCAAGGGGCGAAAAATGCAGGGCATATATGTGCCCTACTGGACCTTCGACGCGGACACCAAATCCAGTTATCGCGGCGAACGCGGCACCGTCTACTACGAAACGCGCACCGTCATGCGCGACGGGAAGCGGGTGCAACAACAGGTGGCCAAAGTGCGCTGGAGCCCGAAATCCGGTCGTGTCGCTCGGTTCTTTGATGACGTTCTGGTGTTGGCGTCACGCTCTCTGCCCAAGAAATATACAGACGCGTTGGAGCCCTGGGATCTGCCCGCACTTGAACCCTACCAGCCGCAATACCTAGCGGGGTTCCGGGCCGAGGCTTATTCGGTCGAGTTGCCCGATGGGTATTCCGAGGCGCGGGCACATATGGCGCGCGTGATCGAGCGTGACGTGCGCTTTGACATCGGTGGCGACCGGCAGCGTATTCACGCGGTGGACACGGATGTACGCGATGTGACGTTCAAGCATATCCTGCTGCCCATCTGGATGGCTGCCTATAAGTATCGCGGGCAAACCTATCGGTTTGTGGTCAACGGGCGCACTGGCCGGGTGCAGGGGGAACGACCGTGGTCTGCGATCAAGATAACCATTGCGGTGGTCCTAGGCCTGCTGGTGGCGGCAGGCGTGGGGTACGTGATGGCGACGTCGCAGGGGTGAGCCCAGCAAAATCACACAGGCAGACGTTTTCCCGACTACGCGCAAGACACTGGATGACAAGTGGGCCTCCGGCGGCTAAACCGACTGCTGAACGCATGCGATTTGGGGAGAGCGATGCGCGCAGTCTTACAACGGATCTCTAGAGCGTCAGTCTCGGTGGATGGCGCTGTTGTCGGCCAATCGGGACCGGGACTGATGATTCTTGTATGCGCGATGCAGGGCGACAGCGAGGAGAACGCCTCAAAACTGGCTGCGAAAATCTCCAAGCAGCGAATCTTCAAGGATGACGCCGGCAAAATGAACCGGTCTGTTGTGGACATTGGCGGCTCGGCTCTCGTTGTCAGCCAGTTCACTCTTGCTGCGGATACGGCCAGCGGTAACCGGCCCGGATTTTCGCAGGCCGCTGCGCCGGATATCGGAAAACACCTTTATGAAACCTTTGCCAAGAACCTCGCCGCGTGCGGAATCGCGGTTGAGACAGGGCAATTTGGGGCCGACATGGCCGTTGAGCTGGTCAATGATGGGCCAGTGACAATCTGGATGGAGAATTGATGACCCGCGCTGAACAGGCAATCGCACTCTGGCAAGCCGGAGTCGCGGCGGTAGACGGATACACGGCAACCCGAAAAGCACTATCCGATGTTGCAAAACCGGATCGAATATTGGCCGTGGGCAAACCTGCGGCGGCGATGGCCCGAGCGGCATTGGATCATTTCGGAGACATCCCAACGCTGGTGGTCACCAAGGACGATCATGGGCGCGACCTGCCGGAGGGCGTCGAGGTGATCGAGGCCTCACATCCCGTCCCGGACAGCCGCAGCCTTGCAGGCGGCAGGGCACTGCGCCTAGCGGTCGAGGCAATGCCGCCCGAGGCGCATTTGCTGCTGTTGGTGTCGGGCGGCGCGTCCTCGCTGGCCGAAGACTTGATAGGTGGCAAAACGCTTGAGGATCTGGAGGCGTTGAACAAAAAGCTACTGTCCGAGGGACTTGATATCGGGGCGATGAATGCGGAACGACGCAAGATCTCAAAGGTCAAAGGCGGAGGATTGCTGTCCCGGCTCAAAGGCAGACAGGTCACGGTTCTAGCGATCTCGGACGTGCCGGGGGATGACCTGAACGTTATCGGCTCGGGCATCGGCGCTCTGCCTGAACAGGTCTCCTACGAGGCCGAAGCGCAAATCATTGCCTCGAACGCCCATGCTCGTGCGGCTGCTGCCGAAGCGGCCGAGGATGAGGGTCTGTCGGTGCTGGCCAATGAAGAGGCCTTGCATGACGATTATCAGGCCGTCGCCACCGCAATCGGTGAGAAGCTAAGGCAGATGGGATCAGGCGTCATGGTTTTCGGCGGCGAGCCGACTGTTGTGCTGCCCCCAAACCCCGGACAGGGTGGGCGCAATCAGGCACTGGCACTGGCACTGGCGCACGAGATTTCCGGCCTTGAAGATATCACGGTCGTGGTCGGAGGAACCGACGGAACAGATGGCCCAACCAACGCAGCGGGCGGGGTCGTTTCTGGTGCCACATGGGCCGAAGGCGCAGATGAAGCGCTCGCCGCCGCCGATAGTGGAGCCTTCCTGGAAAACGCAGGCGCTTTGCTGGTGACTGGGCCGACAGGAACCAATGTCATGGACCTGATTGTCGCAATTCGGGATTAGAATGACGCATTCTCCCGATACCGACCAAGGCAACCAATAGATCATTTTCGTCATAGCGGAGGACGCGAAGACACGGCGCTATGACGGCTTTGATAAACACGGTATTGTCAGGCAAGGCACATTTGCGACACGGAATTCCACTTGCCCGACCCGCTGAAATGCGTCAACGTTGACTCACGCGTCAATAAAAAGCCCGAAAACGGGCGAACACAATCAACTGGGAGCTTCTGAATGAACGAACAACTCACTCACATGTCCAAACAGGTGACGGCAGGCAAACTGACCCGTCGCGAGTTCATGGGCAAAGCCGCCGCTCTTGGCGTTTCGGCAGCCGTGGCTAGTACGATGTTTGCCGACGCGGCCCGTGCAGCCGGCCCGAAAAAGGGTGGCGATCTGAAATTTGGCCTGCAGGGCGGCGAATCGACCAACTCGCTTGACCCGGCGACCTATGCAAGCTCGGTTCCGTTCCAGAACGGCAAACAATTTGGCGACCAACTGGTCGAAGTTGCACCCGACGGCACGATCGAACCACGCCTTGCCGAAAGCGTCGAAGGCAGTGCGGATGCCAAGGTCTGGACCTTCAAGCTGCGTCAGGGGGTCGAGTTCCACAACGGCAAGACCATGACCAGCGAAGACGTGCTGAAAACGATGCAGCGCCACTCGAACGAAGACTCCAAGTCCGGTGCATTGGGCATCATGAAGGGCATCGAGTCGATGAAGGCCGATGGCGACAACTTCCAGGTCACCCTGTCCGAGCCCAACGCCGACCTGCCCTATCTGATGGCCGATTATCACCTGATCATTCAGCCGGATGGCGGTATGGAGAACCCGGCAGCCGGTATCGGCACAGGTCCCTACAAGCTGGAAGTTGATGAGCCCGGCGTCCGCCACCTGTTCACCAAGAACGAAAACCACTGGAACAGCGATTTCGGCAACTTCGACAGCGTCGAAGTGGTCGTCATCAACGACGCAACTGCCCGGACAGCTGCGCTGCAATCGGGTCAGGTTCACGCCGTGAACCGCGTTGAGCCCAAAGTTGCCGACCTGCTGGGCCGCGCACCCAACCTGACTGTTCATTCGACTGCTGGTCGTGGCCACTATGTGTTCATCATGCATTGTGACACGGCTCCGTTCGACAACAACGAACTGCGCACGGCTCTGAAATACGCAATTAACCGCGCGGATCTGGTGGACAAAGTTCTGCGTGGCTATGGCTCGATCGGGAACGACATGCCGATCAACGCGGCCTACCCCCTGTTCGATGAGACAATCGAACAGCGCGAGTTCAGCGTTGAAAAAGCGGCCGAGCACTACAAGAAATCCGGCCACGATGGATCGCCCATCATTCTGCGGGTTGCAGATGGCGCCTTCCCCGGTGCTGTGGATGCGGCGGCGCTGTTCCAGCAAACCGCTGCTCAGGCAGGTATCCCGCTGGAAATCAAACGCGAACCCAATGATGGCTACTGGTCCGAAGTGTGGAACGTTCAGCCGTTCTGTGCCTCCTACTGGGGTGGTCGCCCGGTCCAGGACCAGATGTACTCGACCGCGTATCTGTCGAGCGCGGACTGGAACGACACGCGCTTCAAGGTTCAGGCCTTTGACGACATGCTGTTCGCAGCGCGCGCCGAACTGGACCCCGAAAAACGCAAGGGTATCTACAGCCAGATGGGCCAGATGGTCCGCAACGAAGGCGGCCTTATTTGCCCGATGTTCAACGACTTTGTCGAAGGCATCAGCAACCAGCTGGACGGTTGGGAATCTGATCCGACGCAAGAGATGATGAACGGCAACATCTCACGCAAGATGTGGTTCGTGTAATTCGGGCAACGGATAATGCATCCTATCATCAAACTGGTTTCCCAGCGCCTCGCGCTGGGGCTCCTATTGCTGCTCGGCGCTTCGGCTCTGATTTTTGGCCTGACCGAAGCCCTTCCCGGAGACGCCGCGCAAGCCGTCCTGGGGCAGTCCGCAACCCCTGAGGCCCTTGCCAACCTAAGAGAAGAGATGGGCCTGAACCGCCCTGCACTAACCCGCTATTTCGAGTGGTTGGGTGGCATCGCGCAAGGCGACCTGGGGCAATCCCTCACCAATAAACTTGATATCTCCGAGAGCATCGGAAAACGCCTGGGCAATACGTTGTTCCTTGCTTGCGTTGCTGCGATCGTTTCCGTTCCGCTGGCGATTTTCCTGGGCCTTCTGGCTGTTCGGTTCCGCAATCGCTGGCCCGACAAGCTGATCTCGGCGATCACGCTGACGACAGTTTCAATTCCCGAGTTTCTGATCGGCTACGTGGTGATCTACTTTATCTCGGTTAAACTGGGCTGGTTCTCATCCCTGGCGATGATCAACGATTCCATGACCTTCGGGCAGAAGCTGAATGCAATCGCTCTACCGGCTTTCGTTCTGACATTGGTGGTTCTGGCGCAAATGATGCGCATGACCCGCGCGGCCATTCTGAACCTCATGCAATCGGCCTATATCGAAACCGCCGAGCTAAAGGGCCTGAGCACCTTTCAGGTGATTGCACGCCATGCATTCCCCAATGCGATTTCCCCGATCGTGAACGTTGTGATGCTGAACCTGGCCTATCTGGTTGTCGGCGTCGTCGTGGTCGAGGTTGTATTCGTCTATCCCGGCATGGGGCAGTATCTGGTGGATGCGGTGACCAAACGTGACGTGCCCGTCGTGTTGGCCTGTGGCGTCGTATTCGCGGCCGTCTATATCGGCCTGAATATGGTTGCCGATATCGTGTCGATCCTTGCCAACCCAAGACTGAGGCACCCGAAATGATAAAGAATATTCCTCTTTCGGCACTGATTGGCCTCTTGTTCACTGGCGCCTATTTCTTTGTGGCCATCGCGGCCCCTCTAATTGCGCCCTACGGAATGGCAGAAGTTGTCGGCGATGTGTGGGAGCCTGCCAGCGCCGAGCATCTGCTGGGTACGGACAATATCGGGCGGGACCTACTGACCCGCATGATCTATGGCGGGCGCACGACGATCTTCATCGCCGCCGCAGCCACCTTGCTCAGCTTTCTGACCGGTACATCTCTGGGTTTGCTGGCCGCCGTTCTGGGCGGATGGGCGGATCAGGCACTCAGCCGGACTGTTGACCTGATCATGTCGATCCCGACCCTCATCCTGGCGCTGGTTATTCTGGCCATCGTTCCGGTGACCGTTCCGATCCTGATCCTTGTGATGGGCCTGCTGGACGCAACCCGCCCCTATCGACTGTCGCGCTCGGTCGCGGTCGACATCAACGTGATGGATTACGTTGAAGCCGCGAAACTGCGCGGTGAAGGGCGCGCATGGGTTATCTTCCGGGAAATCCTGCCCAATGCTCTGTCACCGCTGGTGGCCGAGTTCGGTCTGCGGTTCATCTTCATGGTTCTGTTCATCTCGACCTTGTCCTTCTTGGGTCTGGGCGTGCAACCGCCGCTAGCGGACTGGGGCGGCATCGTGAAGGAAAACAAGGACGGTATCGTCTATGGCATCGGTGCTGCCCTGTGGCCCGCCGTCGCCATCGCGACGCTGGCCATCTCGGTCAACCTTGTGGCTGACTGGGTTCTGAACCGCACCACATCGCTGAAAGGAGGCCGGGGATGAGCGACGATATCCTTCTCAAGGTCCGCGACCTCAAGATCGGCGCGACCGTCTATCCGCCGGGCGAAAAGCCCCATGACATCGAAATCGTGCATGGGGTCAGCTTTGACCTTGAACGCGGCAAGGTGCTGGGGCTAATCGGCGAATCCGGTGCCGGTAAATCCACCATCGGCCTGGCCTCGATGGCCTATGGCCGGGGTGGCGTGAAGATCACCGGCGGCGAGGTCTGGGTAAACGGGCGCGATATCCTCAAGACATCTCACGGGGATATCCGCAAGCTGCGTGGGGGTGAGGTCACCTATGTGTCCCAATCCGCTGCCGCGTCGTTCAACCCTGCCAAAAGGATCATGGATCAGGTCGTCGAAGCGGCGGTCGAGCAGAAGAAATTCACCCGCAAACAGGCCGAGGCCCGTGCGCGTGAACTCTTCGCCAAGCTGGGCCTGCCCGATCCGGACAATATCGGCAGTCGCTACCCGCACCAGGTTTCCGGTGGTCAGCTGCAACGCTGCATGACCGCGCTGGCCCTGTGTCCGGAACCTGATCTGGTGGTATTCGACGAACCCACCACGGCCTTGGATGTGACCACCCAGATCGACGTTCTGATGGCCATCAAGGAAGCCATTGCAGATACCGGCGTTGCTGCGCTGTATATCACCCACGACCTTGCGGTTGTGGCGCAGGTCAGCGACGACATCATGGTTCTGCGGATGGGCGACACGGTCGAATACGGCAATACCGATCAGATCATCAACAACCCGCAGGAAGACTATACCAAGGCTCTGGTCTCGGTCCGGTCTATCGAACACGAAGAGAAGAAGCCGACCTCTGAGCCGGTTCTTCAGGTCGACGGTATTACCGCACGCTACAAGGGTCTGAACTTTGACGTTCTGCACAACGTCAATGTAGAGCTTCATCCGGGGCAGACTTTGGCGGTTGTGGGCGAATCCGGCTCGGGCAAGTCCACATTGGCGCGTGTGATCACCGGCCTGCTGCCTGCACGTGAGGGTGAGATCACCTTCAACGGGCGCAAGCTCAGCTCGGATCTGAAGGGGCGCACGCGCGAAGACCTGCGAGAGCTGCAGATGATCTATCAGATGGCAGACACGGCGATGAACCCGCGTCAGACCGTCGGCACGATCATCGGCCGCCCGTTGGAGTTCTACTTCAACATGCGCGGGGCCGAGAAACGCAAACGCGTTGTCGAGCTGCTGGATGAGATCGAACTGGGCGAAAAGTTCATCGATCGCTACCCGGCGGAGCTGTCCGGCGGGCAGAAACAGCGTGTCTGTATCGCGCGGTCACTGGCGGCCAAGCCTAAGATGATCATCTGTGATGAGGTCACCTCGGCCCTTGATCCGCTCGTAGCTGACGGCATCCTGAAGCTGCTGCTGGACCTGCAGAAGATCGAGGATGTGGCTTACCTGTTCATCACCCATGATCTGGCTACGGTCCGAGCGATCAGCGACAGCATCGCGGTGATGTATCAGGGTCGCGTCGCGCGCTATGGCTCGAAATCTCAGGTGCTTAGCCCGCCATTCGACGACTACACTGACCTGCTGCTCAGTTCGGTCCCCGAGATGGAACTTGGCTGGCTGGAAAAAGTCGTTGCAAACCGCAAGATGGAGGCGGCAGGGAACTAATCCCTGCCCCGATCAAAGCTATGAAACCCCGGCACTTGTCACAAACAGGTGTCGGGATTTTGCTATTCGGGGCGGGAATAGGCAGCCCTAGTGCAACGAATCTTCTAGGGTCGCCCGAAACACTCTCGAAAAGGGTCAGAACATGGACCGCAAACTCCTCCTCATCATTCTGGACGGCGTCCCGTGGCGCAACTTCCGTCGGTTGTTCGGCAACCTCGAAGGCTGGGCCGATAGTGGTGAGGCCCGCGTGTGGAAACTCCGCTCGGTCCTGCCGTCGACCTCGGCCAGTTGCTATGCCTCGATCCACACCGGTGTGACCCCGCAGGAACATGGCTGCACCGGAAACGGAAATGTCTTCCGCCTAAGCCACAAGGACGTTTTCAGTCAGGTCCGCGAGGCCGGGGGCGTGACCGGAGCCGTCACGCATAGCTATTGGTCGCAATTCTTTAACCGCCATCCGTTCGACTATGTGCGCGACGTGGAATATGACGAGCCGGAGAGTAAGACCATCAACCATGGCCGGTTTCACAGCATGACCGGCTATGGCAAGGCCAACCAGATGACGCCCTGCGACGTCGATCTATTTGCCACCCTGACGAACCTGTGCCTGCGCCATGGGCTGGACTACGGCATCCTGCACACCTGCACCTTGGACAGCATGGGTCATCGCTTCTTCCACGATTGCGAGGAAATGGACCACGCCTGCTTCGTGATGGATGAGATGCTGGCACCCTTCATCCCGAACTGGCGCAAACTGGGCTATGAGGTCATCGTCACCGCCGATCACGGGCAGGACGAACGCGGTCACCACGGCGGGCGCAGCCCGTTGCAACAGGAAACCGCGCTCTACTACTTTGGCGACGCAGAAGGCCCAGAGGCCGATACCGTGATCGACCAGCTACAGCTTGCCCCCACCATCCTGACCCGAATGGGCGCGCCGCTTGCGGACACGATGAAGGCCAAGCCCTTCCTGAGCTGATCAAAGCACTTCGCTGCCACATACGGCGGCAGGAATGTCCTGAACTTGGCAGGGCATTCCTGTTCTAATCTGGAACCCAGATGGATTAGTCGTAGGACCAGATCCCCTGCCCTAGCGCCTCAATGGCGATGGAAATCCGTTCGAAACTATCTGCGGCGCGCTTGACCGAGGTACGGGCGCGCAGATAGCCGTGGACAAGGCCGGGTTCGTTGATCCACTCGGCGCGGCCTCCAGCAGATTGGATCGCCGCACAATAATCTGATCCATCATCCCTGAGAGGGTCGCAATCGGCGGTGATGACAACGGTCGGTGGCAAGCTCGAGAAGTCGGTGTCCTGAAGCGGGGCAAAGGTTGGATCACCGCTCGAGGCTGGTCCCCCGCATCTGACGGTTTCGTAGAACTTAATATCCTCAAGCGTCAGCAACGGGGCATGAGCGTGTTCGATATACGAGCCTTTGGACGTATCACCGCCCAGCCCGGGGTAGATCAGGACCTGCCCCAAGATGTTCTCTAGCCGTCCCCGCGCGTAGTGAGCGACAGTTGCAGCCAGATTACCCCCTGCACTGTCACCAGCCAGGATCATCGGGTCGCCAAACTCTTCCGCTGCCCAGTTTACGGCAGTCCAACAATCCTGAAACTGGGCCGGATGCACGTTTTCGGGGCACAGGCGATAGTCGACTGCGACAATCCGATATCCGGTCTGTGCGCAAATCTCGGCGCAGACATCATCGTGGCTATCCAGCCCGCCGACGACGAAACCGCCGCCATGGAAATAGACGACGGTTCGTGTCGGTTGACCTGCGGTATAAAGGCGGACCGGCACGCCATTGGCGGACAGGTCCTGCACCGCCACCCCTTCGGGTCGCGGCTGGCGAAAATCCTGACACATCTTGTCATAAACCTTGCGCTGGTCTTCGATTGACAGATCCACCGCATCGTCAGGATAGCTTTCAGCCGTGCGTCTTATGAACGCCCAAGTTTCCTCATCAATTAGACGTTCATAATCCATGTTCCCTCCCGGTTAGGCTGCCCACTCCCACGGCCGGGTATACGCGCCCAGCACTTTGCTGACATCGTCCTCGGATGTGCCGTTCGCGTCAAGCTGCGCGACCAGGCCACGCTTCTTGTCGTCGATGACCGAGACGACACGGGCATCAACGCCAGCTTGCTCAAGCGCGCCATTGTAGATCCGGGTGATCGCGTGCTTGCGCAGATCAGGTTTGAACACCTTACCAACCGCGGTCTTGGGCAATTCGGTCAGAATTGTCATGTGCTTGGGCTGAGCCGCGCGTTCATGAACATGGACCTTACAGAACTCCATCAACGCCTCTTCGGTCACCGAAGCTCCCTCCACCAGTTCTACGAATGCGCAAGGCACCTCACCGGAATGGGCGTCGGGCTGACCAATGGCACCTGCGAAGGCCACGGCCTCATGCCCTAGCAGGGCCTCTTCGATCTCGGCAGGATCAATATTATGTCCGCCACGAATGATCAGGTCCTTGGCACGGCCAGTGATCCAGAGGTACCCGTCCTCATCAAAGCGACCCAGATCGCCTGTGCGCAGATACTTGTCATAGTGGTACAGGTTCTCGTTCTTGTCGGTTTCGGTATAGGTATTGCCTGCAAAGACACCTGGGTTAGAAACGCAGATCTCTCCAATCTCATCCACCGCGCATTCCTTGGGGCCGTCCGGGCCGTCCTGCAGGATTTTGACATCTGTGTATGGGAAGGGAATCCCGATCGAGCCGATCTTTTTCTCACCATCCACCGGGTTGCACGAGACAAGGCAGGTGGCCTCGGTCAGGCCGTAGCCTTCGACGATAGTCACGCCTGTTGCCTCTTCGAACCGACGGAACAATTCGACCGGCAGCGGGGCTGAGCCGGAGAACGCCGTTTTCACCGAGGAAATATCAGCATCCACGGGTCGTTGCATCTTGGCCGAGATCGCGGTGGGCACGGTGATGATGAAACTGACCTTCCAACGTTCGATCAGCTTCCAGAAATTGTCGAACACGCCATCACCGCGATATCCCTGAGGTGTCGGGAAAATCACATGCGCGCCCGAGGACACAGCCGCCATCCAGATCACATGCACGGCAAAGACGTGGAACATCGGCAGCGGGCACATAATGACGTCGTTTTCGTCAAACAACAGCGTATTGCCCAGCCAGCCATTGTAGATCAGGCCCGAATATTTGTGCTGCGCCACCTTCGGCATGCCAGTCGTGCCGCCTGTGTGGAAGTAGCAGGCCACCCGGTCCTCGGTGCTATCTGCAAAGGTCAGAGTCGTGGGCTGCTTGGCCAATTCCTGATTGAAGTTCTTATAGTCCGCATGCGCGAGCTTTGCCTTGTCGCCCATTTTTGGCCGCAGGAACGGGACGATCCAGGATTTCGGCGGTGTCAGATAGCGGTTCAGGTCAATCTCGAGAATGGTGTTGACCTTGGGCGCATGGCGCACGGCCTCTTCCACCTTCTGCGCCACATCCGTTTTCGGGAAGGACTTGAGCGTGACGACAACCTTGGCACCTGTCTCGCGCAGAATGGCGGCGATCTGCTCTGGCTCGAGCAGCGGGTTGATCGGGTTCACGATGCCAGCGACTGCTCCGCCCATCAGGGTCACCAGCGTCTCGTTACAATTTGGCAGGATATAGGCCACCACGTCACTTTCGCCGATCCCGAGCGAACGGAACAGGTTGGCCGCCTGATTGACCTGCCCCAGAAGGTTGGACCATGTCAGCGTCTCGGCCTTGTCGTTCGGACCTGAAAACAGCTGAAAACTGACCGCATTGTGGTTTGGAAATTTCTCTGCCGTGCGCGATAGCAGCTGGTGGAACGTCACCGGCAGGTCGCGGTCCTCCCACGTCATTTCCTGTTCAATACGCGCTTTGTCTTCCTTGCCAACAAAGGCCATGTGGCTCCTCCCCGTGTTTTATTCTCCCGCGCGCCACACGCGGAGTGATCTTGACACAGATGGGATCACAACCTTGGCGGCGCAAGCAAGGGCTTAGCGAGGGAAAAGTCGAAAATGTAGAATGACGCTACGGCGAAACGGCGATTGCCGGAGCGTCACTTTATTCAGCAGCGACGCCGTCAGTGAACTGAAGACGGGCCAAACGGGCGTAAAGCCCATCTTGCGCCACCAGATCGTCATGCGTGCCTTGGGCGACAATGCGACCGGCCTCCAGCACCACAATGCGGTCCGCCTTTTTCACGGTTGCTAGCCGGTGTGCCACGATCAGGGTCGTGCGTCCGGCGCGCATCTGATCCACCGCGCCCTGCACGGCCCGCTCGCTTTCCGCATCCAGCGCCGAGGTCGCCTCGTCCAGCAACAGAACAGGCGCATCCCGCAAAATGGCGCGGGCAATGGCGATCCGCTGTTTCTGCCCGCCGGACAGCATTACACCCCGTTCACCAACGAAACTGTCATAGCCTTCAGGCAGTGCCGCGATGAAGTCATGCGCGGCAGCGGCGCGCGCGGCGGCTTCGACCTCCGCGTCCGAGGCATCCAGACGGCCAAAGCGGATATTATCACGAGCCGAGGCGGCAAAAATAACCGGATCCTGCGGGACCAGCGCCATATGCTGGCGGAAATCTGCCCGGTTCAGGTTTTGCAGATCCATCCCATCCAGCATCACGCGCCCCGAGTTCGGGTCGTAGAACCGCTGGAGCAACTGAACCACAGTTGTTTTTCCCGCGCCCGAGGGGCCAACGAAGGCAACCGTCTCGCCGGGATTGACCTGCAGGCTGAGCTTGTCCAGCGCCACCACATCGGGCCGCGCAGGATAGCGGAAGGTGACCTCTTCGAACTTGATCTCGCCGCGTACTGGTTGCGTCAGCGGATTTGCCTGAGACGGGTCGATCACTGTGTCTTCAGCATTCAACAGCTCAACCAACCGTTCAGTGGCCCCTGCAGCGCGCTGAAGCTCGCTCCAGATCTCGGACAGGGCAGCAACAGAGCCTGCCATGATGACCGAGTAGATGACGAACTGGATCAGAACCCCTTCGGTCATGACCCCGTTGCGCACGTCATTGGCTCCCATCCACAGCACTCCAACGATGCCTGAGAAGACCAGAAAGATCACGATGACCGTCAGAATGGCCCGCGTCTGGATGCGGCGTAGCGACACGACATATGAGGTCTCAGTCATGTCGCCGAACTGCTGGCGGCTTGCGCGTTCATGGGTAAAGGCCTGCACGGTCTGTACCGCCCCCAGAGCTTCACCCGCGTTGCCCGATGAGGCCGCGATCCAGTCCTGATTCTCGCGGCTGATGGCGCGCAGTCTGCGCCCCAGCAACAGGATTGGCACCACAACGACGGGGATCAGCAGCAGAACCAGCGCTGTCAGCTTGGCCGAGGTCAACAGCATCAACACCAACCCTCCGACAAACATCAGCAGGTTGCGCAGGGCAATCGAAACAGATGACCCGATCACCGATTGAATCAGCGTCGTGTCGGTAGTGATCCGGCTGAGGACCTCTCCGGTCATGATGCGTTCGTAGAACTCGGGGCTCATGCCAATCACACGGTCAAAGACGGCCTTGCGGATATCGGCGACCACACGTTCGCCCAGACGGGTAACAAGCGCGTAGCGGATGCCTGTGCCCACGGCCAGAATACCGGCAATGCCGAGCGCGGCCAGGAAGTACCAATCCAGCAGCTCTCCGTCCTGAATGCGGAAATTGTCCACCACACGGCGTACCGCCAAAGGCAAGGTCAGCGTCATGCCAGCCGTCAGGACCAGCGCCAGTGTCGCCCCCAGCATCAGCAGGCGATACGGCTTCATAAAAGGCCAAAGCGACGCCAAGACGCCCAGCTTTTTGGAGCCTGCTCTTTCTTCGCTGGCGCCCGGCGCGGATGCGGTGGTCGTGCTGGCTGTCTGTCTCGCCATGTGCGGCCCTTATGTGTTCACTTTGTCTTCACTGCGGAGTTGCTGTTTCTTGGCGATACTGGCCCGCAGGGTCAAGAAGCCGTGCGCAAAATGCCCTGAGGACCGGGCCATTTGACGCAGAGATGTGGGGCTGAGTTGGAGCGGGTAGACGGAATCGAACCGACATAGCCTGCTTGGAAGGCAGGGGCTTTACCATTAAGCTATACCCGCTCAATGTTTCGCCTTCCTATGTGATGGCTAAGTGGGCGTCAAGAGCGAACCATCACTTGGGCAAATTGACCCGAAAGAAAGGGTTTTTCGTAGTTTGTGAGGAAGGCGTGAGCAAAGGCGTTCTGTTTGATATCGCAGGTGTTCTGTATCAGGGCGATAAGCCACTGGCGGGTGCTGTGGAGGCGGTTTCAACCATTCGCGACACAGGACTTCCGGTTCGCTTTCTAACGAATTCAACCCGACGACCGAAGCGTGTTATTCTGGATAAGCTACAAGGCTTCGGAATAGACGCAGGTCCTAAAGAAATCCTGACACCCGCTGCGGCAGTGTGTGCCTGGCTAGAGGAAAACGGTCTTGCGCCACATCTGCTGATCCATCCGGATCTGGAAGAGGATTTTGCAGTGTGCTCGAAATCTGGCCCCAAAGCGGTCGTGGTTGGTGATGCGGGCCGCTATTTTACGTATGAACGATTGAACGCAGCCTTTCGCCTGATCCAAGACGGGGCTCCCTTCCTTGCATTGGCCTCAAACAGAGTGTTTCGTGACGCAGACGGCGAATTGAGTCTGGATGCCGGCGCTTTCGTCCGGGCGCTTGAATACTCGAGCGGAACAAATGCTCTTCTATTTGGAAAGCCATCACCAGCGTTTTTCCACTCTGCCGCGCAAAGCATGGGGCTGGAGCCTGCTGAGGTAACAATGATTGGCGATGATGCCGACAGCGATATCGCGGGCGCTTTGAAGGCGGGTTTAGGCGCGGCCATACTGGTCCGAACCGGAAAATACCAAACTGGCGACGAGGCGCGCTATGAACCGAGACCCACTGCAACCGCAGGGGGTGTCCGTGCCGCGGTGGAACTTGTCAAACGAGGGGGCAATTGAGAGCGCCCGAAGGAGCATTGCACCGACGGGAACCGGCACTCACAAACAGACAAGGTCAGTGCGACAAACTTCGGCCCGAACAAGCTTTGATTTCAAACTTGGGTTGGCACACGACCTGCGGCAGGTCAGAACAGTCGAGCAAAATGAGGGCTTCTGCAAGTTCCGCCAGGGGTAAAAGAGGACACTGAAGTTTTAAGCGGACGGCACTTGGCAGACCTTCGAAACGAGACTTTGCAAACCCAGAGGTTCGCGGCCCTACTTTCATCAAACTCTAATTTGCAACTCCACTAGATTTCTGTAAGCGCCTCAGCGATTTTGTCTGCGAGCACTTCAGGCTGGTCAACGCTCGGCCAATGTGTGGCGTTTTCTAAGATGACATGGTTCATCTTGTTTTCTTCCAGCCAACGGACGGTGTCTTCGGGACAATTATCGGGATTGTACAAATATGTAACGTTAGCTGCGTGTTGCAAAACCTCACCTGGTACGTGATCTGATGAAAACTTCCGGGCGTCAATGCCGAGCTGCCAAAGCGCTGAAGGATCGGCCTTTGAGACTTCGTCGCGATATCTTCTTATGATCGGTTCAGACTTCGCCATTTCATCTAGCCGCCCCAGAAACGCTTTGCGAAACTCTGCCGGACTAGCGTAGTCGGCCGCTGTCCCGGAAAAATAGGCATCTGCGGCTGTAATGTTTCCTTCCAGAGAAACGATTTTAGTCAAAGGGCAGTCTGCCCGGCGGACGGCCAAGGAAGCTATGATCGAAGCAACTGAATGGGCGACGATAGTTTCGACCTCATACTTTGTTGCTTCATTTGACACGTATTGCGCGAGGGCTTCGAGTGTTGTTCCCTCCGCAAGAGGCGCAGCGCCAAATCCTGGAAGATTGATGGGCAACAAACGATGGCTGAAAGCAAGATGTGTCTCAGTCAATTCGTCAAACATGCTTCCATTGTCGCCGAAGCCGGCAACGAACAAAATGATCGGCCGATTGTCACGCACCCCTTTGAATTTTCTTGAGTGTTCGGCGCACATATCAATCTCCTGAACTCTGCGGGACGCGCAAAACAGGGCTCCAACGTGCAAGCTACTTTGTATAAAGAAGGCTGTTTGCGGTGTATCGGGAGCTTTCTGCAATTCCTATGGGAAGGACCTCAGCCGCAGTATTTTCGGACCTCGGTATCCCGAAGCCCCGTGGCTACAAGCATGCATCTGTTACGGGCTTCGTAGTAATAGCCGCGGGCATACCACATGACCGCTTCGGGCTCATTTCCATCCGAAACCATCCAGGCACCGCGAAGGTATTTCACGGCGTATGTCAGATTGGTCTGAGCGTCCAAGAGGTCGGAAGGCTGTCCACGAAATCCCATCTGGCGCGCTGTGGCAGGTAGAATCTGCATCAGCCCGTAGTAGGGGCCATTTCGGGCACTGGGGCGGTAATCACTTTCTCGTTGGATCACTCGGTGTACAAGGCTTCGCGGCACACCGTTTGCGTCCGCAGTTTCATTGATCATCACTCGTAGCTCAGGGGTCTCACCGGGATAAAGCCGGGTTAATGGCTCTGCGGGTTGATTGCTACAAGCGGCAAGAAATAACACAGCAACAATGAACGTGTTTCGCATCAGAGTTCTCTTCCCATCAACTGTACGATTCATCAGCGCTCAACTGCGATTGAATTTCAATATCCCAGAAAACTGTTAAGCGACTTTTGGCCCGAATTGATTTGGCATCTAATATCGACGATGCACTCTCTTTTCAGTAACAATGTGCCTCTTTTTCTGACGCTCACGCAAAAATACAAACAGTCCTGACCCCAAGATCAGTGCGATACCAATGGCGACAGGCAGGTTTGGGAGCTCTCCCCAGATGACCCATCCCCAGAAAACGGCCATAGGAAGACCGACGTATTCAAATGGCGCCACTGTCGCCGCGTCTGCCATGCGGTAAGCCTGGCCGAGGCAATACCCGATGATTGCAGAATTGAATCCGAGCCCAATAAACAACCAGCGGTCAGTCCCTTCGGGCCAGACCCAGGCACGCAGCAAGAAGATCAAGCTTTCGTTTTCAAACGCGCTCGCAAAGCGCCCATCCCCTGCCACTGACCAGAACAACAGGCTGACAACGATAAAGCACGCCTGAATATAAACAGCCATTGCTGAGGCCTTGGACTTTGCACCCAAGAAACGAGTCATCACGTTGTTGAGGGCATAGGTGAACGCAGCAAGAACCGGAAGGGCATACATCAGCAGACCAACCTCACGCTCGCCGCCGGCCTCCCAGGGGCGGGTCATGATCACCACGCCCAAAAATCCCACAATCACGGCACCAATCCGCATCGGCCCAACTCTTTCGCCAAGCAATGGGATACTCAGCAAAGTGATCATCAAGGGAGCGACGAAGAAAACAGCCGTGGCTTCCGCCAGGGGCATTACCGCGAGGGCTGTAAAGAACGTCAGATTGGCTACCACAATCAACAGACCGCGCAGAAGGTGAAGACCTGGCTGATCGGTTTTCAGGATGCGCCAACCGCCCTCCATCTGGACTAGGGCAAAGCTAAATCCGATTCCGATCAATGATCTTGCAAACACCATCTGGTGCAAGGGGTAACCGCCAGACAGGAATTTAATCAGCATATCATTGATAGAAATCGCCAATATTCCGATCAGTACGAACGCAATACCAACTGTCGGGTTTTGTAATTTTTGTTTCGCTGTCATGGAGTGCCCTTTCATTGGGCCACTACCATGGGTCAGCCAATAGATCACGTCGCTTTGCGACACGGAAAGTCGCGCAGCCTTGTCCAACTTAGGTCTTGTGCGTAGCTTTTGGAGCCATGTGCAACCTCTACTCCAACACCATCCCGGTCACAGCGATGCGCCAACTGTTTGACGTGACCGTTGAACGTGACAGGCTGGGGAATGCGGAACCATTACCAGCCATCTATCCGAAGCACTTAGCCTCTGTGGTCAGGAAAGGCGACGAAGGTAAGCGTGAGCTGGTCTCGCTGATTTGGGGATTTCGTACGACAAAGAAGTCAAAGAAAACCGGTGCTATTATCCAACCGGGTGCCTGGAATAACGCACGTGATGACAAGGTGCGC